>CAZQPT010000001.1:0-3826 GCA_964595295.1 uncultured Candidatus Saccharibacteria bacterium
AGCTCCATGAAATCAAAACCGGTTTTGGCGCTGTAGCTTGGCACCAGGTACGGCTTAGGAACTCCCAGCAGGCTTTCGTCGTCTTTGGGGTGAAAACGCTGGACCTTTGCCCAGTATTCAGCTATGTAGGTGCGTGCGTCACTTACGTCGTCGACCGTTAGTTCGGTGTCGGGACGAAATGGTAGCTGGAGGGTACTGGCCACAAAATCTATAGCTTTATTCTTTAGTGATGACATCTCTATAGCCTACTTGCGTAAGGGGTAACCGGTCAAGTTAAATGCCTACAAATACCGGTATAAATAAAAAGAGCGGGCTTTTGGCCTGCTCTTTTAAGCGCACGAATCTTGTTACGGATTAGTAACGATTGCCGCCGCGATCACCACCGCCGCTTCCACCGCCGTAGCCACCGCCACCGCCGCCACGTGGACGTTCTTCACGAGGTCGTGCTTCGTTTACAACGATAGCGCGGCCGTCAAGGTCTTTGCCGTTCAACTGTTCAACAGCTGCTTTAGCTTCTTCGTCAGATGACATTTCAACGAAGCCGAAGCCCTTTGAACGGTTAGTTTCGCGGTCCATGATGACACTTGCGGATACGACTGTACCTACAGTTGAAAACAAGTCTTTAAGACTGTCGTCGTTAGTTGCCCATGCTAGTGAACCGATAAATAGTTTGGTTGCCATTTAGTATTACTCTCTTACTCTTTCGTTCGCTTTGAGGTAATCTGGCAAACCAGTTAGCTGCTCCTCTATCACGTATTTATTACTTAATTTGCTCTAGAACCTAACTTATCCGATAAAGACGTTATTAGCAGCTTTTCTAGTGCCATCATTATACCAGTTATATCAATAGCTAACAAGCGCGAGCTTGAACCTTATTTATCAGAGTCTTTATCCGGGTTTACATAATTAACGACATCGTTGTTTAGAGCCGGCTCTTCGACACCGCTGTCACCCTTTAGGCCGGCCTGGTAAAGTTCTTCGTCATCCTGATCGGTATCCGTTAATGGATGATCGTCAGCGATATCATCCGAAATTTTAGCCGGGGCTAGTGGCGAATCCATATCGGAGTTTTCGTTTTCGAATTTTTCGAGCTCGTCGAGTTCATCTGGTGTCATATATAAATCTCCTTATCTTTGCTTAGGCATCCTACAACAGCTTGATTTAAGCTACTGTTAGATCTAATACACCGTGTTTTTAGGACGTGATTTTTCGCACGTTGCAAGATTTTTAAAGCGCTAGTAATATAAAAGTAATATTACAAAAACAGAAAGGGGGTAATCCATTGAAAAGTCCTAAATCTATCAGGCAGGCAATGAATAATCGAGCGCGGGAGGTACGTGCCGGTTAGCCCTCTTTAAGAAGGTAAGTCTGCCAAAGTAGGCCGAAATACCCTAAGCCGCTTCTTAAACGGAAGCGGCTTTTCGTTTGCCAGCCAGTAAACTAGCTGAGAAGTCTGGGATCAATCACGCCGATATTACTATTCAGGTTGTCCCGGAGCGCCTCTACTAGTAAGTCCACGGCTTGAACCTTTCTTTGGTCAAATTCTAGCAATGAAGCCTCGCACACCGCTCTTAAAGTAGCAGGGTTCAAAGGCGGCCTGGTTGGATCCACGCCAGCGTTTTGAGAAAGTCCGTTAAGTTCTGCCATACGGACTATTCTACTACTGACGGCTCAAAAAATAAACGTTAGCGGTAATAAATTGTCGTGTTTTAGACACGTATTTTGGTCATCATGCGCAGGTTAGACAGATATTGGTCTGGGTTAACCTTGGGGTGAGCGTGCAAATAGGCGATGTGCTTTTGGACAAATGGGATCAGGTGATCGGGGTAGGCCGCGACGTTGGCGCTGTAGCTTGATTCGGTGCTAAAGGCTGGGTCGCTAACTAGTAAGCGCAGCTCGCGTTCGACACGGGCGATTTCTTCTGGAGAGTCCAGGTGTTTTTTAGTTGCTGATGGCATGGTAGCTAAACCTGGACTTTCGGAGCTTTAGGCTTCTTTACTTCTTTACGGCCTCGATCTTTGGACATGGTAGATACCTCGTTATATGCCCTAAGTATACGCTTTTGGAGGGCTTTTTCCTAATCTGTCAAACACCTTTAAGCTTGTGCTTACTGTACAGCCGCTAATTCGACCTGGAAAACCAGTACGGCGTTACCCGGAATAGAGCCCTGACCTGACGCGCCGTAACCAACGGCTGGTGGCACGATTACCAGTCGGGTTCCACCGACTTTCATGCCTGCCAACGCCTGTTCCCAGCCAATAATGACTTGATGCTCGCCAAGCGTGAAAGCAAATGGCTGAATTTTGCCGTCTGAACCAGCTCGTGACTGATCAAACAATTGGCCGTTGGTTAACCAGCCTTTGTAATAAACGGCGGCTTTTTTACCGGCTGTTAGCTCGGCCCCCGTGCCAACCTGCATATCGCCAAACAAGCCGCTCTGGCTTTCTTTATACTTGTCGTATTGAGCAAAAGTCGTTGGATCAACCGGCGACGGCGAACTGCTCGAGCCAGATCCAGCCCCTGCCCCCGCGCCAGTGGCGCCACCGTTAGTATTTTGGCTAGGCGTGATCTGACCCAATTGACTGGCGGCCGAACCGGTAGCTACGTTTAATCCACTCCTAGCGTTAGAGCTGGCTAGCGGTCCGTTACCCGATCCAGCTCCAGAAGACTGGCTAGAAGCAGGCAGCGTGTAGTCATCACCCTGTAAAAGGCTTAAGCTGGAATTGGCTTTCTTGGCGTGGCTATGCTGCCACAGTCCAAAACCGCCGCCAAACAGTACTAAAACGCCCAAAGTTACCCCTGCTACAACCACGTATTTTTGTTTTACCATCTAAGTTAATTATACGCCAGACCTGCTGTAAGCACAACCGCTTAAGAGTTGGAGCGAAGTATTTTACTGACATTATTTTGCAATCTTATTAGGCTAAGTAAAGACCTGGGAGGTATGATTGTTTTATGATGAAGAAGATTTTGGCAGCCCTAGCTTGTTTGTTGATAATTCTAGGAATAGCTAGTGGCGTAGCCGCCGCGCAGCATTCAAGGAGAGCTTCAACGTCGAGCTCAGCTTCGAGCTCTACCTCGACGTCTACCCGAACAGGTATTTACGCCGCGATGGGCGATTCGATAGCGGCCGGGGCTGGCTTGCCACTTGCCAGTAACGCCACGTCAGAAGACGCTCGTTGCTTCAGGTCGCCTCAGGGCTACCCCAATCTCGTGGCTCAACAAAAAGGCATGAGTCTAATTAATGCTAGCTGCGGCGGCGCTACCGTTGGCGATATCGTGACACAGCAAGGTGTTGCCGGCCCGAATATTCCCCGCCAAATAGACAAAGCTTTTAGTGCCGGAAAGCCGGATTTGATCACGATTACAGCTGGTGCCAACGACGTAAAATGGGTCAGCTTTTTGCGAGCTTGCCAGGTTAGCAACTGTGCCACCGATAGCGCCAACAGGACCGCGACTGCTCTTATCGCCATCATGAAAGTCAAAATGGCTTTCGCGTTGCAAGCTATATCGGATCGCAGCGGCGGATCGCCGCCACAGACAATAGTAACCGGCTACTACAATCCGATTTCTAATTTCTGCAAAGGTCGGCAAACGTTGGTCACCGATCAGGAAATTGATTTCCTAAACACCCAACGCGATGCCCTAAACCAAGCAATTCGTGACGTCGTGACTCAGTATCCATTCACCAGCTACGCTTCAACGAACTTCACCGGTCATGCCGTTTGCTCACCGGATTCCTGGATACAGGGACTAAACGACCCTGCTCCACTGCACCCTACCGCCCGCGGCCAGCAAAACATCGCTGAATCGGTTCTGGCCGCTA
>CAZQPT010000001.1:3926-30935 GCA_964595295.1 uncultured Candidatus Saccharibacteria bacterium
GCTAGATCTTGTGCTGTCGTACAAGCTTAGCGCGCTGGGTTTCAAGTTTTTGGTAGTCGGCTCGGGATTCTTTGGTTTTGTTTCGAATGATCACGATATCCTGTTGAAGCTTCTTAACGGCTGCCTGCTTGGCTTTGTATTTCGTAGACACGGTTGTCCATTGCTGCTTATTAGAGCAGTCGTAGATGCCAATCGGGAAAGCTGCCTTAACGGCGTCAATGGCTTCAACGTGGTTAGCGAGTGACGCGTCAACGGCGGTATTATGGGCAATCAAGCTATTGAGTCCGGCTTGGTCCAGAGCGGGTGTAGCCGTGCCTTTGAGCGTAAGACTGCTGAAGTAAGTCTGGGTGTTATGGAAGCGCTGCGCTACTAGAGCGTAGTTGGTTTTGCCAACACGGGTTTTAGGCTCCGTGCCCTTGTAAATTGCCGTAGGAACAGGTACTTTCGAGCCTTTTTTTGTCACCGATGGATAGTGAGCTGCTACTTCTTCGGCACTTGGCAGGGTATAGTAAGTCGCCTTAAAGAATTCCAGATCAGTCGAAACTTTAGCCAGGCTGTCTGCTTGTTTATTACACTTAGCTGTTGCCGCGGCGACCGCGGAGGCTGACGTAGCGGCTGAGGCTGGAGCACTGCTTACTACGCCAATAATGCCGACGAGCGCGAAGACGCTTAGGAGTCCGATAGTATATTTCTTCATGATATTTTTATTTTTGAACCTTATTTTTTAATTTTTTAATTTCGCTACGTTAATAATAAACATAACCCGTATCGGTGTCAACAGTTTAGGCGCCGAGTATAAGCCCGATCGCCGAAACGAACATCAGTACGATCATGACCCGCATGATAAAGACATCGCCCTTATGAACGGCCACTCGGCCGCCAATATAGCTTCCGGCGAAGGCGCTGCTGGCACCCACGGCCACGACGTGCCACAGCACCAGACCTGAACCAACGACACCTATGATGATAGTAGTGTTGAGTATTAACTGAGACCAGCGCTTGGTAAGATTGGCCTCCAGGGCCGTCATACCCATCATGCCCATGAGCACTACGTTAACCAGTGTGCCCAAACCCCCACTAAAAACCCCTTGCAATAGCAAAGCCAAACTTAGGAGTGCCCCGCCCGCCAGTCTTTGCCACAACTTGGGATGATGCGGCTTAACGCCAACTTTCTTAAATATAACCACTGGTATCATTAGCAACAGAATAATCCCCAGCGTCACCCGGTAAACGTCACTGTCCAGAGACTTAATAACGTACGGCACGATTAAGCCAACGGCGAAAGCCAGCGCCATGACCGGCACGACCCGGGCTTTACTAACCGTGCCATGGGCTTTACTCATGCCGGACAGCGAACCAATAGTTACCGACAAGCCGCTGAATTTGCCGGTGGCTACGGCCTGTGCCGGTGTTAAGCCCAAAAATATAGCCAGCGGCGTCATTATAAAACCGCCGCCGGCACCAGAAATACCACTCAATATCGAGCTCAAAAACCCGGCTATGCCGAAAACTATCAATCCCCACGTTGTCATTGGTTCATGATAGCAGACACTATCTTAGAGCATTGTACGATGTCCTATTCAGTGACGGCGAAACGCGCGTACGCGGCCTTTGACACGGCGTATTCGCTCTCTGGCGTACCGTATATACCAGGATTGGATTCTATTTCCCCAGCCATAGCCAAAAAGTCATTTATGTTCTTGTCCGACGTAAAAGTTTCCGGCTTAAGGTATTTGCTATAGGCATTTTGCATACAGGCTACCCATTTGGCATTGGACCAATCACCTGTAGTTCCGCAATGGCTATTAATGGTGTTGAACGTATTTATATCACGCTGACCAATACTATCCCACTTCCAATAAGATTCTGTCATGCCTGTCGTATTGAGCCACTTATAAAAAGCTTCGTAGGAATATTTTGGCTTTTTATAAGTGTGGAACGCTACGTCATTGCCATTTTTTTCATAAAAAATCGTGTTGCCTACATTTTTATAGCCTTTAAAAGTGAGTTTTTCAAAGTGGAGCATACCTTGATTTTTTAACTCTGTATTTTTGAAAGTCGCCATTCCTTTTTTATCAAATTTCGCATGAGATTTCTTATGCCCATCTACAAAGATAGTTAGTTTAGATCCTGGACTAAACTTAACGACCAGATCGTACAAAGACCCTTTTGGATGCGCGCTGATAATTTGTGGAGTATTTGTGGCTTGGGCAAAAGCAGATTTGCTCATCAGTAAAGTTATTATGAGCGTTGCCGCGGCAAATTTTCTGAACATATTATTAAGTATATCAAAGCGTAAAATGTCGCGCTTTGCTTACAAATAAAAAAGCACCAGCGTAAACTGATGCGTTTTTGGAGGAGCTGCCGGGTACCGCCCCCGGGTCCGATGGTTTATCTTTGGCATGTCGTCTACAGGTATAGTTCGTTTTTTGGTCTTAGGGAACGGATATCTAAACGAGCAAACATCCCGTTCCAGCGATCCAAGTCTTAGCAGCTAGCTAGGATAGGTCTAACTGAGCGTCCTGAAGATATAGCGCGCCTTTGTACTATCAGGAGTCGTACGCGGCACGGCTTAATAGTTAAACTAAGCTGTTGCAAGCTGAGGAGTCAGGCTCGCGCGAAAAGCGAGAACCTTATCAACAGCATTGCTAATAGGTGTTTTTGCATCTATATAGTTTGCCTATACGCTGACAAGCGACCTGCTGACATAACCGATAAAGTCCAACGTCGAGCTTAAAATTCAGCCCCATGTATTTAGTCACTTCCATGACCTAATATATATTATACCATATTATGTCAAGCTTATGCTTACACTCAAGATGGAGAGGCTTTTTAAGCATTCCTCCTCAAAAGTGTACGGACAGTATGCGGACACTTTTAGGTTGCTATACTGTAAAAATGCTTGATACTACTAACACTTCTCTTCCCTGCCAGGATAAATTAGGTTTTGATACCCAAAAACAGGCTAAGGTCGCGGCCATGGTCGCCGATTATCAGCATGGAGCCAAACTCAAGGTCTATCGTTGTAAACACTGCCAGTTGTGGCATCTTAGTTCTGTCTAGATTGTAGTTGGGTGGTCACAGGCGCCAAGCTGGCCATCGCGGCAAACTATGGCGTGTAGCCGTTGCATCCCGGCAAGCAAGTTCATGAGCTGATCTTCGCCCATGCTGGCAAAATCCGGGCCCAGGTAGCGGCTAATAATTGAGTTGGCGGCATAGGTCATCTGGGCACCCATCTGGGTTGGAGTGGCCTTATGTTTGCGGCGGTTCTTAGGATCAACCCTTATCGTTACCAAGCCTTTTGATTCCAACAGCTTTATCTGTCGACTAATACTGGCCTCTGTTTGACCGAGGCTATCGGCTATTGTTCTCTGTTGAATCTTGGGGTTTTGCTCCAAAACTAGCATAATTCGGTACTGACTTAGGCCGATGCCCAGTTGTTCTTGGAGGAGTTGATCAGATTGTTTGCCAATCACGGCAGCCAGGTGGCTGAGGAGATAAGCAAGGTTATTGGTAGGTCCCATATACGCGAGTGTAGTACGTGACACTTAACGCGTCAAGTATTTAATGACAGGCACAGGTTATGCCACTCGTCTAAGGCCAGCGTCTGGGCCCGGCGCTTGGGGTCAACGTCTACGCTAACGCAGGCAGCCTTGATAACTTCTTTGTCTAGTTGCAAGCCGCCACTTAAACTGTTAAGCAACGTTTTTCGACGTTGTGAGTAGCCGGCTTTAACAATTCTAAAAAAATCCTTGTCTTTAACGTCCGTGAACAGCGGCGCTGGCCGGCGCTTTAGAACGAGTATCTGGGAATCGACTTTAGGCGGCGGCGAGAATAGCTCAGCCAGCATAACCTGGCCCAGGCTAACTTCCCAGTAATACTGAGCCGAAACGCTAAGTATGGACATGTCGCCGGGCTTGGCGGCCACCCGCTCGGCGACTTCTTTTTGAATCAATAGAACAGCTGTTGAAGGTGGGTTGGTAGTTTCGCTGATTACCCGGATAAGGTTGCTGGTTAGGTAATACGGAATGTTGGCGACCACTTTGTAATTGGGCGGCAGGTTGGTAAAATCAAAACTCAGTATGTCTTGGCTAATAACGTCTAGGTTTTGAGCGCGGACCCGGTTTGGTAGGTCGGTTGCCAGGCGCGGGTCAAACTCGACCGCCCTGACGTGTTGAACACGCTCGACCAGCAGTTCGGTTAGAGTTCCCCAGCCCGGACCGATCTCGAGTACGAAATCATCGGCCTTTAGATCGGCGGCCTCGCACATAGCCACCAAGCTATCGTGATCTTTTAGCCAGTGTTGACCTAAAGATTTCTTGGCGTAAGGCTCAGACATGGGTTACCAGTTGCGGGTGCTTAACCAATGGCTGTAAGCGTTGGCCCAGCCACCATAACGGCTATTAGCATAGCCCGAGCACCAGCGCAGCTGAGTTATGGGGTTAGTCGCCCAGTCGGCTCCGGCGCTGGCCATTTTGGAACCAGGGAGGGCCTGACAAAGTCCATACGCCCCGCTGGCGTTGCCAGCATTTGGACGCCAGCCGGATTCATGGCTAATAATGTAATCGGCGTACTGGAAGTCGCTAGGCGCGATGCCGGCCAGGGCCATATCGCCCTTAATGCCACTCAGACTGGAGCCGACTACCGTAATCTGAGTAACCGGTTGTTTATTGACTACTTTTTGAATAACCGTTCGTCCAACCTCTACGTTATTGCGCAAAGCAACCTGATAGGTAACGGTTTGCTGGCCAGCCGAGCCTTGCTGACGGACAGCGTTGGTACCGTATGCCAGCGATGGATCAGATATATTCTGGACTGGCGCCGGGATATCTTCGGTGATTGTCTCTACTTTAGTGCCGGTGCGCAGCACCGTGATCTGTTGATTGGCAACGATCGGCGTAGAGGGATCAGTACTGAGCTTATCGTCTTTGGTGATAATGATTTTCTTTTCTTTTATGAGTTCGCCGACAGTTTTAGCGTGAGTCCGCAGTACGACCGGCGTGCCGTATAGATCAACGTTTACCGGAGTGGCTCTGCTAATTACGACCTGCTCGCCAATCGAGCCCGAGGCTACGAAGTCCTGGGTTGGCGCGGTAGTTACTCTATCTTCCGGAAATACTGTTTCGCCAGCCTGTTGAGCCACGCTGCGCGGCGTCCTGGCCGCGCTAAAAGTATGCGTTTTATTGGAGCCGTCTATAACCTGGACAGGCACTGCCCGATAGATGTTAATTCTGAATTGGTCTTGATCGATCGTGGCAGTAGCCGCGGGCTCGACCACGTCACCTTGATTAAGCGTAATGTTAAGTTTTTTGAGCAAGCTGCCAACCGTGGCTTTTTGGGCCGGTACGATTTGTTGCTGATGGTCGTGCGAAATAATAACAATCTTGGCATCGTGAGCCGGCGGCAACTTATTGGTATGCCTTGCCACTCCGTAAAATAGGCCACATAAAACAAAAAGCACGGCGAACGTAAAAAGTGGTACCGCGTGAGGGTGCTTGCTGGCGCGTCTTAATTTAAGCCTCCGTCTAGCGACCGGCAGTTGACGGAACTTTTGAACGTCATGATGAAGCGAGATAAGTTTTTTGCGCATAGCTTTGAGGCCTTATTGTAACAAAAACACCTTACCGTGGCCAGAGGCGGTGATTACGCCCAGCTGTCTAGTAGTTTGTCGGAGGTCGTAACGTAGCCCAAAATATCTTGCACGACGCTCAAAGTGCCTGGCACCTCATTAGCAAACTGCTGAGGTGTTATCAGCAAATCCTCCAACAGCAATACGTAAAAATCATTAGTATTTGCTCCGTAAGCCGTACCCATAACGCAGCGAGACGTGAAACCGCCAATGAGTATAACGGCTGTCATTCCATTGTCGCGCAGGTAACGAGCTAGTTCATGATTACTAAAGGCGTCATAGCATATTTTTTCTATGACTTTCTCGCCTGCCTCCGGGAGCACGCTACCTACTAACTCGTAATCAGGCTGTCCGGGCTCGGCCTTTATAAGCTTGAAGCCTCTGGTATCACGATCAAAGTTCATTTTTTGGCGAATAGGCGCGTTTGATAGCTCAGGATCTTCGGTCATCTGAGTCCAGATAATTTTGATCTGCTTGTCGCGGGCAGCAATAATAAAACTTTCTAAGTCCTTAAATCTTTGCTGGAAGTCTGGCGTGACGTTCAGATCTCTGGACTCCATAATTGTCCGGTCCATGTACGCGCCCTGCTTATCGATCACCAGCAGTGCCGTTGTCCTGGGATCAAACAACTCTAGTGGTGGCGCGACCATAGTTTAATTGGTTAGAATCCAGCGGATTACTTGTTCGCGCAGAATCTTGTACTCGGCTTCTTCGAATTGCATGTTGGCGATGCAAAATCGCTTGGAGGTAATATGCGAACAGAACATGGAATCCGAAACGTCGTAGCAATCTTGTATGAAGAAGGAGTTGGCGACTTTACCTGACCAAACGACGCTAAAACTATTAGACACTTCTTTGCTATCCTCCGTCCGTAAGCAAAATGCTAAACTTCGTGACCGCTGGCTAGCAGCCACGAATTCACTTTGGTGAATACTATCGCAAAATACAATATTCTTTGATCCGCTACAATCTTGCGAGCGATAAACGTTTTCGCAATTATATATATTGTCCGATTCGCCTAAGTTAACTGATTCGATCGAGCGCTCGGTGGCCATGTAATTGGTCTCGTTCCAGGCCGTCAGTATATCTTGCAGGCTGTTGATTGGTCGTTTTGGTAGCATCCAATCGTCTATTTCGGAGCGCTTTCGGGCATTATCTATAGTAATAAATTTGGATGGACTGCCAGATTGAGCCCAAGTGATCTCATTGGTCGTACTGTCGTAGACCTGTTGCGGTAAGCTTATATCAAAAGCGAACTTATTCATTGCCTGCTCCAAGCTTAATGGATTTTGAAATCCAAATATTTGGCCGATTATTTTATCTAGAACTTGCTTCGCGGAATCGGCATTCATAATCTAATTTCTCCTTGCTGGTTTCTTAATTTTTTTAGGTCGACTTGATGAAGCGGCAGACAGTAACTCAGCCAGATTTATCGGTTGGCTGGCGGTGGTAGGGGTAGGCGGTTGTAAGTTTGAGATTGGAACAAGTTCAACTTGTGGCGCGTTTGGCGCTCCCCGGCTTGGAGGTGGAGTAACGGGTGGGACGTAGTCCGCGCTTTGGGCGGCAGCCGAAAGAATAGCCTGCGTTTCGTCGCCTTCCAGCAAGTCTTTAGCGATCGCGGTGTATTCAACCTGGGCCGCGGCGTGCATGGTAACCGGCGCGTAATCATCGGCCGTGGCTCCTTCGACGAATTTAGAGGGCATTTGTACCGGTTTGTCGTAGGCTTTGAACTCTTGTTTCTGGGCAGACTGAGCACTCACGACCGCGTCAACGGTGCGGGCTTTTATGCAAGGTAGGATTTGGCCATCGCTACTTAAGCGCAAGAAACATTCCCGGACGTTTAGACTGGTAAGCATCCGAACACGGACTTCGCTTTCTTTACTGCCCTTTTCTTTTTCGGCCAATAATATTTCTTTGGGTATTTCGATCGTTAAATTACCTTCGACAGCCCGGGCGTCTTCTTCCGAAACCCGGAAGACGTAATAGTTGGCGACATTAGCGAAAATCGCGTCTTGCAGACTTTTGTCAATTTGACCGAAGTATTGCTGAGTTAAGAATACGAATAAGTTGTACTTTCGAGCTTCAGCCAACATAGCGGCCATAGCCGGGTTTTGAACTACCGACACTTCGTCGATGACCAGAATAACCTTTTCGTTAAACGTTCTTGCCTGGGCCAATAAAAATATTTGCTGCATTAACAAGCCAGCGACAGTTTTAACGACTTTTTCGCCCATACTAACCTTGTTGAGTGAAAAAACCGTCAGGAAGTTACTGTTCACCAGTTTGCTTAGCGAGCTGGCATTTTCGCCCTGCTCCCCAAGTGATGGCTGTAATTGCATTTCGTCCACCAAAGATACCAAAGGCAGAATGGCCTCATTGTAACTTTGTGTCCGTAGCTCGTTAAAATCGGTCTGGAAAAATTTAACGATGTTAGCCGGCACGAATTCTTCAACGTGCTTAAGAATCTCGTTGCGGAATTCAATGTCAGTTAGTAAGCGTTTTAGTTTATCGAGCGACATAACTTGCGCTGTCATCAGAACAAACAAGCTAAATCGCAGTACGCGCTCGACCTTAGGATTATATTGATCAGCTAGTAAAGACTTAAACAGGGTTCCAGTAAGCTCCGTGGCAGCTGAAATATCGGTACCTTCGCCACCAAACAGCTCCGCGCCGTCGTCCTGACCCTTGAAGTTAACTACCGAGCTGTTTTGAATATGACGTAAGTCTGCCTCGAGCGCGGCGTGCGGATCAATTACTATAACTCGGTATTTCTGCCTTAGGCCTTCGTTATTAGCCAGACGTTCGATCATTAAACTGATTAGTTTGGATTTACCACTACCGCTGGCGCCAATGATAAACGAGTGCTTATCGAAGTCGTAGCTCTGGAGCGGCAAGTAATAATTTTTTGGCAGGAACGGGAAAGTATCAACCTCGAACACGGCATCAGTTGGTTCGCTGCGCATTATATGAAGCGATTTCTGAATATCCAGGTATTTTGGCTGCTTCTTACGCAAATACTTGGTATTCGCCACAAAATCTACAGCCAATAAATGCGATGGTAGCTTAGTAAGAGTTCTCCTGGAAACAGTGTGTGAGCCACCCAGGTTTTTAAAATATAACTGGCTGATAACATGAGCTTTTTCGATATTTACCGTTCGGATCGTAAATACCGCGCATTCCATTTCTTTGCCGCGCTTGACTTGATATTTTTCGCGGGCATCGAGAAGATTACCGCCGCTCACGAACATGATCATTCTTTCTGAACCGCTCTTACCTGGAACCTGTACGATTTCGTTGGCCACCGGCCGCAATACGACACCTTCCAGGTTATTAGACAAAATGCCTACGTCCTGATTGAGGCCTATGAAATAGCGAACAGTGCTATTCTCGATGTTAACAACTAACTTGTAGGCCCTGAGAAAGCCAATATATTGAGCGAAAGCCAAAAGTGTTTTATCCCAGGCTTTTTGGTCATAAATGTCTTGCATTAAGTAAAGTTCGAACCAATGTTCGTAACCTAGGTGCTTAGACTTTTTCATTGTGGCATTATCCCACATCAGTAAGACATATCACAAACCTTTGTCTGGGGCGAGCCCGCTAAAGCTTTTCGAGCGGCGCGAAAGAGATGTTAAGCGTCCGCGCGCCCTTGCCCTTAAAATAGATTACGGCATTATCGCCATCGAGCTCCATCACCGTACCAGTACCAAAAACTTGGTGCCGGACAGAGTCACCTTCTTCCAGATCAGGAACGTAGCGGACTTCGTTGGGATCAATTGGAGGGCCAAGCAAGCCTGGCGCTGAGCCGTAACCGTAGTCAGTAGTATTGGCCTGGAATTCGCTATCAATTTCCGACAAGAAACGACTTGGCGGGTTATGCTGCACGCCGCCGTAGAGCATGCGGCTGGTGGCGTAGATCATGTGCAGTTCTTCGCGGGCGCGTGTCATTCCCACGTAACATAGGCGGCGCTCCTCTTCCATCTCGCTTTGATCGTACAATGCCCGGGAGTGCGGAAAGATCGACTCTTCCATGCCGGCCATAAACACTACCGGAAACTCCAGGCCTTTGGCGGCGTGCAGGGTCATGAGCGTGACGGCGTCATTATCAAAATTGGCGCCATCTAGATCACTGACCAGGGCGACTTCTTCCAGAAAGCCAGATAGTCCGGCGTCCTGGTACTCCTGAGCGACGCTTAAAAGCTCCTTAACGTTTTCCTGGCGGGCTTCGCCCTGAGGCGTTCCATCATCGAGGTACTTAAGATAGCTGATCCGACGTAGCAGCGAATCAATTAAACCGGCGACTGTCGACTCTTCGCTAACCCGGCGCAGACTATTTAAGATGTCGCCTAGCTCGCTGAGGCTGGCCTTGGCTTTAGGCGTTAAGCCCGGACAATCATTGGCCTGCCGTAGGGCGTCCAGCAGGGTTAGATTTGGCTCGTGTTCGGTGCTGTCCGGCGCAGGTATACGGCCTTTGCGGGACTGCCACCAGGCAATAAACGTTTGCAAGCTCTTGGCACCTACGCCCCGGGCCGGAATGTTGACGATTCGCTCGAAACTAACCCGGTCTTCAGGCTGAAAGATCAAGCGCAAGTAAGCCAGCAAGTCTTTTATTTCTTTGCGGTCGTAAAATCGGACACCGCCCACCACTCGATACGGAATACCGTAGTGCACAAAGGCTTCTTCTATGGAACGGCTTTGGGCGTTCGTACGGTACAAAATGGCGTGGTCACCAAATTTGCGCTGGCCACTATCAACACCCGCCCGAACCCGGCGAATCACCGATTCGCCCTCGGCCCGCTCGCTGTTAACTTGTAGCATCTGCACAGCTAAACCATCGCCGGCGGCTGTCCATAATCGCTTATCGGAACGCTGGGCGTTCTTGGTTATAACGGCGTGAGCAGCGTCCAGAATGTGCTTGGTACTGCGATAATTTTGCTCGAGTTTTATGATCGTGCAATCCTGAAAGTCGCTCTCGAACTTTAGAATATTACGAAAATCCGCGCCTCTCCACGAATAAATCGATTGCCAGTCATCGCCAACGACGGCGATATTCTTTTGTTCATTAGTTAACATGTTAACTAATTGATATTGGGCGGCGTTGGTATCCTGATACTCGTCGATCATGATGTATTTGAACTGTTTTTGCCATTTGGCCCGGATTTCCGGTTGGGTTTTAAATAATTCGACGGTTTTGTTAATAAGATCATCAAAGTCCAAGGCCGAGGCATCCCGTAGCGAGCGTTCGTATATAGGAAAGACTTTGGCAGCCGCCTGTTGAGCCGGAGTGTTAGCTGAATTCGCGTATTCTCCAGGGGTGATCATCTCGTTTTTGGCACTGCTGATCATGCCCGATATTGCCCGTGGCGGGAAAGTTTTTTCGTCTATCATTAGTTGTTTGCTAACTTGCTTGATGGCCGCCTGGCGGTCAGACTCGTCAAAAATAACAAAAGTCCGCGGCACGCCGATAGCTTCGCCTTCCTGACGCAATAATCGCACGCAAATACCGTGAAAGGTGCCCATGTAAGGCATAAAACCGCGGTTTTCGGAGTTTTGACCCAGCAACTCCCCTACCCGCCCGCGCATCTCTTTAGCGGCCTTATTGGTAAACGTAACCGCCAAAATATTGAATGGCGTAGCTTTATGACTGGCAATTAGATAAGCGATCCGGTGAGTCAGAGTCTTGGTTTTGCCGGAACCAGCGCCGGCCTGAATTAACAACGGCCCTTCCGTAGTTTCCACAGCCCGGCGTTGCTCTGGGTTTAAACCCTCTAACAAATGATCCATGACTATCTATTCTAACAAAATAACACCTATAAAGCTGTTGTAACTTCTATAAGTATTAAACTATGAATCCGGACACCCAATAGGCCGTTGCTTTTTATAAAGTGTCCGTACACTATCCGTACACTTTCAATGAGGAGCAAGAAAAAACGCTATAACTCGCGCACCAAAATCAATTCGCTGCCAGGTTTGTTAGGTCGAGAAAAAATTAGTTAAGGGCTTAACGCCGTCAATCGTTATAAGATGGGCATCTAGCGCTATGTCGGCCCAAGCCAAAACAAGTAATAGACTCAATAGAATACCAAAAGTGATAAATCGCTTACTACGTCGGCTTTCTAGAGTATTAATCGGGAGAAAATACTGTTTGCTGTCTACAAGTTTCTGAAGCGCGGCTTCAGCCTTAAGTTGCTCTTCGTCGACTTCATTCTGGTTCATAGCCGTAGGATCCTTTTTGGCATCCTTGGCTTCGCTCGGGTCTTCCGGGGTATCGGCAGCTTCTGATGTTTCTGGTTCATCGGGCTGATCTGGTTTTTCTTCGGCCTGGCTGGTCGCCATTGGCTTAAGCTCTAGTGATACGTGCTTCGCGACCACGGGTTCGGTCGCATCTACTGGTTCTGCCGCGGGAGTAAGTACCGGAGCGGTCAAAGGCTGAATATTGGTCTCGCCGCTATCATGCGAAGGGTTCGGTGAAGCCTCTGCTTCGGCAATTTTCGGGTCGGTGTTAACCATGGGGTCCTGAACTCGTGCCCGATTAGTTACGATAACTGACTTGGAATTACTTGATGGCGCCGATTTATTGGGATGAGCCACGTCTTGGATTGGTTTTGGATTAGCCATCTGACTTATTCCGTATGCCTATGATTAACCCGGTAAGCGGCTTCGACAATGTCACTGAACTGCTGATAATTAAGACTGGCGCTACCGACTAACAAGCCGTCACACCCTTCGATTTCCAGGTAGCCCGCGGCAATATCAGAAGTCACGCTGCCGCCGTACAACAAACGCATCTCTTTTGCCGTGCTGGCACCATAAAGCTCGGTTACGTTGTGACGAATGACATCAAGCGACTGCTTAATATCGCCCGGCTTGGCTAGCTCGCCGCCAAACGTGCTGATTGCCCAGACAGGTTCGTAGGCAATAACGACTTTTTCGACTTCTTCCGGTGTTAGATTAGCCAGAGCGGTTGTAACCTGATCATGAATAACACGGGTGGTTTCACCTTGAGCCCGCTCATGCTTGGTTTCGCCAACGCATAGTATCGGCGAGATACCGTTACGCGTGGCAGCCTGAACTTTATCGCGCACGTCTTCCAGGGATTCTTCAAAATAAATACGGCGCTCGGAGTGACCAATAATCGCGTAATGGACTAGGTCGTGGAGCATAGTAAAACTGACTTCACCGGTAAAAGCGCCCTGATCTTTGGGATAGGCGTTTTGAGCGGCCAGGCGAAACTTGCGGCGATCAATCTCCAGGCTGAGCGGCTGTAAAACCAGCATACTGGGAGCAAGTACGACTTCTATTGTCCGGTGGACAGCGACGCGATCATTGAGCCGCTTGACCAGCAAACTGGCCTCGTGAGTGTTGAGATGCATTTTCCAGTTGGCGACGATTAGAGTCTTTTTCATAGTTGTTATGCTTTATTGTACTATTTTCTGTCCAATAAAGCTTCTACGCCCGGTAGTTTGTGGCCGCCCATCAGTTCTAAGCTTGCGCCGCCACCTGTGGAAACATGTCCAAAACAGCTAATTAACTTGCGGGCTTCAACGTAGCCTACCGTGTCGCCGCCGCCGACAACCGTGAAAGGCTTGTGGCCAAAATCGCCGAGCAGGGCTTCAATGACTATTTCGGTACCGTGAGCATATGGTCCAATTGGACCTTGTAAACTTGGCGTCTCGGTAACGCCCATGGTGCCGTTCCAGATAACCGTGTTAGCCAGTTGAATGCCACCGGCAATAAACGAACCACTAAACGGCCCGATGTCCAAAATCTTTTCGTCGGCGTGCACTCTGGTGGCCGAAAGAGGAACCCGTTTTGGATAGCTTTCTATGTCGGCGATGGCGTGCGAACTAAAGTCTACGATACGCGTTGGTTTTGTTTTGTCTATTTCGTCGGCGACCACGGCGTCATGCGGAATAGAGAATACGAAAGGTCGCTTTTTGGCTTCGTCGGCAGCTTTGCTAATAATGGCTTTTGCTAGCGGTATGTCGGCTTTGTCGTACAAGCTTTCGCCAATTTTTATGCCTTCGGCCGCCAAAAAGGTGTTGGCCATGGCGCCGCCAACCGCTACGAAATCAGATATTTCTATAAAGCGATGCAATATCTCTATTTTGTCGGCGATTTTGGCGCCGCCGACGATAGTCATCAAAGGACGCTGCGGCTTGAGCATAACGTCCGTTATGGTATCGACTTCTTTTTCCAATAATAAGCCGGCAACTGACGGCAAATGATGAGTGACACCCTCCGTGCTGGCATGGGCCCGGTGAACAACGCCAAAACCATCCTGAACAAAAACGTCAGCCAGACTGGCTAGTTGCTTGGAAAATTCGGCGTTGTTTGATTCTTCGCCGGCGTGAAACCGGAGATTTTCCAATAATAGAACCTGGCCTTTCTTGAGACCGGTGGCGGCTTTTTTGGCGGTTTCGCCAACACAGTCAGTGGCGAATTCTACGGGACGATCGAGTAGCTGCCGCAAACGCTTGGCGACCGGGAACAGACTATTAGCGACATCTTTTGGCCCGCTTGGACGGCCCAGGTGCGAGCAGATTATCAATTTAACTTTGTGCTCTAACAGATACTCTATGGTTGGCAGTGACTGCTGAATACGGTAATCATCGGTAATTTTTTCGCCCTCCAATGGGACGTTATAGTCGGCACGCAGCAGAACAGTTTTACCGCTTAGATCTATATCTTTAACTGTTTGTTTAGTAAACATTGGCGCCCAACCCCTTTAGCCTTATTCTAGCACGCGGACTTTGATAGTGTCTGTCGTTCCGACGACGCCCGGATAATGACCTGAGGCCGTAACTACGACGTCGCCTTTACGCAGAACTTTATTTTTGCGTAACCAATCCGTTAATTTGGTGGCCGCCTTAGCGTCGACAGGTCGGATGTAGCTTTTGGTCCCGCAGACAATTGCCAGTTGCTGAGCGGCACGAGCGTTGCTGGTAACCGCTATAACCGGGATTTTACTGCGCCGGCTGGCAATCTGCAGAGCCGTGGCGCCGGATTGCGTCTCCACGACTATCGCTTTAGCGGCGATGTTTTTAGCCAGACTAATTACCGCTTTGCTGATGGCCGACTGACGACTGGTGTCTTCTTCGTCGTAAGTATTAGGACCAAACGGCGCGTGGCTTTCGCTGTAGCGGATAACCCGCTTCATAATCTCGACTGATTCGACTGGATATGAGCCGTTGGCTGTTTCGTCGCTGAGCATAACGCAGTCGGCGCCCGTGATTACGGCTGTGGCCACGTCGGAAACTTCGGCTCTGGTTGGTTCCGGCATATCGGTCATGCTAGCCAACATTTGGGTAGCGACGATCGTCGGCGTGGCGTACTGCAGACCCAGGGCTATAATTTGACGCTGAACTATAGGCACGCTTTCGGCTGGCGTTTCTACGGCTAGGTCACCGCGGGCGATCATTACCACGTCGCTAGCCACGACAATCGCTTCCATGTTCTCGACGGCGGCGGTTGTCTCCATTTTAGCGATAATTTTAACGTTGCTGTTCATGCCCTTAAGCAGTTTTTTCAGATTAACAATGTCGTCTTCGGTTTGCACGAAACTCAAAGCCACGTAGTCGATATCTTGGGTGGAGCCGTAAATTAGATCGGCCCGATCTTTAGCCGTAATAATATCACCGCCAAAATCGGTGTCTGGCAGGTTCATGCCTTTGCGTTTTATTAAAATGCCAGCGTTTGACGCCTCGACGTGGACTACGCCTTCGCGGACACTGGTAACTACTGTCCGGACCTTACCGTCGTACAGATATATACGTTCGCCGCGCTTTACTTTTGGCGCTAAGTCATACTGGGTCGGCAGATGGCCACTGGCAACGTAATCGGCGCCGTATTTAAAACTTAGTACTTGACCCTTAGCAACGTTAACGATGCCGTCAAAGTCACCCAAACGTATCTTTGGACCTTGTAAATCCTGAATGATGGCCACTGGCTTACCCAGTTCTTCACTGGCTTTACGGATCCACTTGATTTGCTCGGTGCGTTCTTCGTGATTGCCGTGGCTAAAGTTAAGTCTAATACCATTGGCACCGGCCTTGATCATAGCTCTAATAGCCTCGTAGGAATTAGTTGCCGGTCCTACAGTAGCTATAATTTTAGTCCGCTTAAAATTCTTAAGCGGCACATTCGGTGCTGTATCTGTTTGTTTCATAACTTTGCCCACTCTAAAACTATTATTCTTTACACCTAAGTATATGCTTTATTCCCTAAACGGCAAACCTGTTATGAACCTAATTGCTTGGGAGCGAGAATCCTAGCTATTACCGCGTCCAGTTCACCTGTAGCTGGCTCTTCAACCATATAATCACTTATTCTTAATTCTACTTCTTGAGCTAAAGCTAAGGCTCGATTACCTAAATTATATCGCCACTCCACGCCGGCCATTCGCGTGTCTGCCAGTTCAGTATCTGCTACCGTGCCTATAAGCTCACTCATTTCCTCGGTAACCATATCAGTGTTTTCGTGCAGTTCACGTAATTTGTCAGTAACTATTAAAGGGTCCTTGCAATTAATAGCTCTTCTTGTGAATGGTCTTTCTTTGCCTTTATCATCTACGTCGTACAACCACCAACTCGACACTCTCCTGTCAAAGGGGGACACCGAACTCGTATTACCCCGCTGCTCAAGACCATATACGTGTTCGATAAAAGCGGTTCTGACCACTTCAATTTCTGGTTGGCCGACAAACACTAGTCGATAAGGATTTTTTTGGTCTTTTGAGGTTTCAACTCTCATTTCCTTAATAGTCCTACTTTGCTTGATGTAATGCAATAGTTTTTTGAGTAAGTAGAATCCGCGACGCTTTGCTCCTATACGGAGTTCGATTCTCCTTGAGCAAGAAAAAGGACCATCATTTCTGATGATCCTTTTTCTTGGTGATCCCAAGGAGAATCGAACTCCTATTGCCGGGATGAAAACCCGGTGTCCTAACCGTTAGACGATGGGACCACGTTTGACTGTTCCGCAAGCTCGAATTAGCATAGCATAACAGAGAAGAAATGAAAATCCCCCTCTAGTAATAAAGGGGGATTTTCATTAAGAGTTTTGGTGTTTAGAGCGGTCAGTCATGCTCGCCTACTGTTGTTAAGCTTAACACAAATTAGTGATTTGCGCTAGCGCTTATCCACAGGGATTAGGCGCTCAGACGACGGCCGAGGTACCAACGGTGAGCTATCGCGCCCAGTGTGGTTACTACCGCGAAGATCGCCGCGATGCTACCAGGACCGGTGTTTACTAAAGTTGTTGGAGTAGTAGACACAGGAGTTACTGGTGGGGTATTTGGTGGGGTAGTAAAGGTAACTGCAGTGGCACAGTTGGCGCTGTCGGCAAACTGAGTTTCGCCGTTAACAGCTACTTGTACTCGAACCTTAGCCGCGAACTGACCATCTTTAGCGTACTGGTGAGTAACAGTTGCCTTGTCGGTAACTAGTTCTGGAGTACCGTCACCAAAGGTGTAGTGGTAAACCGTGATGGTAGCGCCACCGTCCGCGGTAGCAGTCGTAGTGAAGGTTACGGTTCGGTTGTCACCCTTAACAGCAGTTAACATTTCACACTTGAAGACTGGATTGTTAGGTTGTTTTTCAACGGTAACTTTCTTAGTACAGACAGGTGTTGGAGCAGTATTGCCCTTGTCGGTCTTAACTATCAGGCTGACTGTGTAGTCGCCAGGTGTTTCCTGATTAAAGGTGAACACGTTGCTGGCACTATCTTGGGCCTGAGCACCATTAACCGAGAATACATATCCCGTAATGGTGGCGTTCGTAGCTGTAGCGTGACCAGTAAACTTAAAGCTGGTTCGGCTAATCTTGGTAACGTCTAGAGCGTCACAAGTAAAGGCTGGTGGCTGAACGTTACAGTTTTCCTTTTGGATGACTACGTCCGCGGTATCCTGAACTTCCGTAGGAGTCTGGGTAGACTTAGCTTTAGCTATGTTACGTACTCGGACGCTACAACCCGTGAAGTCGTCCAGAGCTTTGGTCTTAAAGACAACGTATCGTCCGGCACCTGAGGGGTAGGTACCAAGTCCTACGCCATTACCGAATAGTGGAGCGTCTGCTTGCGGGAAGCTGGTCTGATCTACGTTGACAAGTTTGACACTGCCGGGCACGAAGGCCAGGTGTGGTGGCAAGATATCGCGAACTTGTACGTTTGTAAGTGGGTCTAGGCCGATGTTCTTAGTGGTTAGTAACCACTGCTCTTCCTGACCTGGCTTAGAAGTAACTTCTTTGTGGTAGCCGGTGTTATCACCAACGTTGGCGACTTGCTTAACTAACTGTAGGTTGGTGCTGGCTTCAGGGATGATGTCAACTTTTACCTCTACGAGAGCGGCGAAGTCGAAACAACCTGGTAGGTTACCGTCCATTACTTGGTCACCGATTGGGGCACCACCGCTAACGATGCTGTCGCTTAAGGCGAATGAGCTTGTGCCGCGAAGTAGCTTAGCGCTACCGGCAACGTACTTAACGTGGAAGGCACGACCGGCAGTCATGAAGACCGTGTCGGTGACTTCACCTGGAGTAGCGTTGCTGGCTGAGATGGCACCAACTGCCTGTAAGGCGCTACCGCTGTTGGTAGGCAATTCCAGGCTAACTTTAGCGTTATGGGCAATGCCCTTACCGCTGGCGTTAGTGTTCTGGTTGGCGTTGTTGTGAACGTACATACGGATCAGAACTTGCTTGCTACCGTCAGTAACGTTAGCGATCGTGTCGCTGGTAGCGCTAGCTGGCTGATCAGTACGGCGACCATCAGTAAACTGACGTTCGTCACCGTAGCTTGGAGTGTTAATGAACGAGTTAAATACTGGACCGTTCATTGAGCCACAACGACCGCCCTGCGCGGCGATGTTATTAGGATCGTCACAGTTAAGGTTGTTAGCGTCGAACTTGTTGTAATCGAACGTTGCGCGACCTGGGAAGAAGCCGGCGTGTACAGCGACTGGTAAGCCAACGATGGCGGCCAGTACGAGGCTAGTCGCAACAACTTTACCGCGCTTGCTGAACTTTCGGAATGGGTTATGTAATTTCATAGTATTCTCCTAATATTCTTAGTTTATTAACCGATTGGCGGTAAGGTTGATGTTGCTGGCATTTGCTGCGCGGGAGTGTTAGCTCCTGGGTTGGTTTGGTCGGCTGGGCCAGTTACGCCTGGGTCAACACCAGTTTCAGCTGGAGCAGTAGGAGTAGCCTCGTTGCCGGCAGGTGTTACTGGAGTTGGAGTAGCTTCCTGTGGCTGTCCGACACCGGCTGGAGCATCGCCTGCTTGTGGTCGGGATTGCTCTAGACCTGTGCCACCTGAGCCACCTGGCTCACCTTGTACGCCGGCTGGGTTAGTATTGCCGTCGTGCTTAGGGCCTGGGTGTTCTTCGGGAGGAGTTAGAGGGGTAACAGGTGTTAATGGAGTCTGTGGAGTTGTGGGCTTCGGTTTAGGCTGTTGTACTTTGCCTGGGATGTGTCCTGGGGTAGATGGCTTGCCTGGGGTAAATACGGAACCTGGAGTCTTTGGAGTCGCAGGAGTCGCTGGGGTAGCCTGCTTCTGCTTAACTACGATCCGGTCGATGATGTTCAAACAGTTGTTCTCGACTTTAACGATCATTTCCGTACCGTCATTAAGCCTGATTACTAGGAACTCTTTGCCGTCAAGGCTCATTATGTTGGCGTTGAAGACGTTTTCGCCTCGTTGACCGTGGTTCAGGCCAAGACCATGTAGGTCATTACGGATGTTGAACTTAGTACCATCAGCCGTAAGTTTGCTCTCGATAGACTTAAGCGCCTGTTCGTTAGAAACTCCCTGTGGTAAAGCGGTAGCTTTGTGGTTACCGTGAAGTTCGTTGTAAACCTTAGCGGCGTATGCAGGACTGCCCTTGGCGCTGTTAAAGACAGCTAGAGCGGCTTCGGATGAAGTCATTTCACCGGCTTTGAAGTGGGAAAGCTCGCTACTCATAGCACCATGTGAGTGGTCAAGCGTATCTTTACCTGGAGCGTTAGCGAAGGCATGTATGTCGTGCTTAACGGTAGATGACGTAGGGTTAGCTTGGTCAACGGCGCCGGCAACGGTTTTAGCCGCGTCAGCACGGTCAAGAGCACGTTCATGCGCGCTTTTAGCTGGAGCCGCGTTAGGCTTAGTGGCCTTAGCAACCTGGGCAACAGTAGCGCCGCCAGTGTTAGCATTAGCTGGCGTATTGGCAGCACCGCCAAGTAAGTTAGCTAGTGAGTTATTTTCAGCGCCAGCGGCGTTTGGATTAGACGAAGCTGGAGTAGTCGCAGTGCGGGTAGGAGTATTCTCTTGAACGACTTTCTGAGTATCACCTTTACTATGTGTACCTACGAACCAAGTGGCCGCGATGGCACCGGCAACAGCTAGGACACCTATAACTCTATTACGAGCTTTGTGCTTCTTGGCTGCTTCTGGCTTCTTGGCTTCTGGCTTTCCAGCACCTGGATTAGCAGGTCTGCTAGGAGTTTTAAGGGCTGGCTTACCAGCACTTAGATCAACAGCGTTGTCAGCCTTAGGCTTAGCGGGAGCAGGCGTAGGCTTAACTGGAGACTTAACTTCAGTAGTAGGCATGTCCTTAGGAGCTGACTTACCCTGTATCTTGGCTAGGATGTCCGTAGCTAAAGCATTGGTCTTAGCAGACGCTTCGTTAGCGGCAGTTATAGCATTCTGTAAATTAGAAGTTACAGCAAGTTGCTCTTCAACCTGAGCTATTAGCGCGTCCCTTTGGGTGGCTAGCTCAGCGTTCTGAGCTAGCAACGCGGCGTTTTCAGCTTCAAGTTGCGAAATCCGAATATTCGGGTCTTGTTCGCCGTTAGTAGTTTCTGACATGTAGTGATGACCTCCTCTACGCGGATTTCCCGCATAGAATTATTATTCAATATCTCCCACACCACTTATGCTTGAAGGCACAAATTGTGTTCTGACAACAATATATCACAAGCATTATAATTTGTCAACTATATGTGCTAACAAACATTCATAAGCATTATGTCCCCTGTTATAAAATGCTCAAATGAGCTTTTTTACACGTAATAAGTATAAAAAGTAGTTTATCCACAGTTTTGTTGTGGATTAAGGTGTTTTGACTTCGGTCAGTATTTGATTAAGATTTTTTGCGTTTAATGTCTTTTTGTGGGGCATTAGGCTTATCTTTATTAAAAATAAAGCCAAAAGTACTGCCCTTGCCTTCCGTGCTCTCGAAAATTAAGGCTCCGCCTTGGGCGACAATCACCTTTTTTGCCATGAATAAGCCTAGTCCGGTGCCATCTGGACGGGCTTTGCGGGCATTGCCAGCCCGGTAAAACTTAGTAAACAGATGCGAACGTTCGCTTTTGGGCACGCCAATGCCGTTATCGACGACTCTGAGCTCGACAGTATGGGGTTTATCGATCAGCTTAACGTCTATATGACCGCCAGCCGGCGTGTAGTAGATGGCGTTATCGGCGAAGTTCATGATAATTTGCCTGGTTTTGGTCTCGTCGAGCGTGACTTCGGGGAATTTTTTGGGCTTCTTATAACTAAGCGTCAAATTGCGCGAGGCGGCCGTATCTTGGAGTTGCTGGAGTTCCTGCTCGACAACTTCGGCCAGATTAACAGAACCTTTCTCCATTATAAACTTACCAGTGCGCAGCCGGGAGACGTTTAACAGATCAGCGATCAAGTAAACCATACGCTGTGAGCTAAAGAACGATTGGGTCAGCAGTTTTTTTTGCAGATCATTAATTTCGCCGGCATCACCCTCCAGAACCATACTTATATAGCCTTTGACGCTTGTCAGAGGAGTTCGCAATTGATGACTAGCCATACTCACGAAGTCATCCTTGGCTTCGTCGAGCGCCCGAAGCTTAGCGTTTGACTCCTTAAGTTGACGCAATACGTGCTGGTTTTCTTCGAAAAGCAATTTGTTATCCAGGGCCACGCCGATGCTCTCGCCTAGTCGATCCAGTAGATTCCTGTCCGACAGCATAATTTTATCGGGAGGCGCGAAGAAACCAACTACTAAAACACCGACAATCCGGCGCCGAACCATCAACTTAACGGAGTAAAAAGACTTGATTGGCATCTTATCTAGCGCCCGGGCTACTTCCGTTTCTGAGCAGTCTAACAGGCCGGCTATGGTTTCGGCCGGCACTTCTTCCAGGGAAACAACGCTGCTGATTCCCGCTTCTTCAAACCACGGATTATCAGTCTTGAGATGAATCGGCCGGCTAGCGCCACGCGGCAAATCCTGGCCCAACCAATCTTTACCGCTCCAGCCGTATAGTCGCATCTGATCCTTGGAGTGCGAAGCCCGGGTAAACAGTCCGACAAAAGGATAATCCGTCGCCTGTGTTATGGCTTCGGTAATGTGCTCGCAAACCATTTTAAGCGAAGCGTGCGATTCCAGCACTAAAGCGTCGATGGTCCTCAGTAGCGACAGCGTCTTATTAGTCTCGGCCAGCTCTTTATTGCGGCGATACATTTCTTCGGTGATATGTTCAATATCACGCTCAAGTTGCTTACGCTTTTGAAACGGTAACTGTGGTAGTTTAGTCGGAGTTACCTCTGGTTCAGCGTCAATCTGTGGCATGATCTAAAGCCCTTACTTGAGCGACTCCGGTAGTCCCCCAGCCGGTAGCTGATCCATAAGCGAACCAGCAGCCTGCTTGGATACTTCGACCGAGATGTGCCCAAATAACTCTTTATAGATCTGAATCAACTCATCGAGCACGATAACCTTGTTGTCAGCGATGCTTATTTCGTGCTGATCCCAATCAAGGCTCAAACCATCGACTCGCTTGGCCTGTTCAATTGCCACCGGCCCAATAATCGCCTCCTGGCCTTTGATGATCCTGACAGCAATTTGCTCGTAAACATCCATTATTTTTTCGCTTTTGAAAGTTGTTTTGAATCAAAGCCAGAGACACCAAATACAATTAACATCCATGCCGTAGGCAAGACTAGATCTACCCAGTGCCCATTATAGTAACTCCCTACTGTAGTAGTATACGAAAAGGTGAAGTCGCCCACGAACAAAACGAGCAGTCCAAAAAGTATACTTAACGTGGGCAACTTATAATTTCCACCGAGATACTTGAATGAAAGACCGTAAATAAGCAAGGATAGCAGGAAAATCATAAGGTCACCGATCGGATAAGCGAGGTCGAAGAACAGCTTGAGTCCACCCTCTTTTAGATTAACCCCATGCCGCGCTACAACAATCAGCAGGTAGTATGCGATAAAACCTGCAGCTAATGTAATGAGTAGCGCTACTATTTTTCCTACTCTGTGTTTTAAGGAGAATCGAGCACCAGTTGCTTTTGACAAGTCAATCAAACCAAGTGCTAGGAATGGGAATGACAGACTATAGCCAACATCGGCAAACGATGGATACGGTACATTGACCTTGTTAATAATATTGAAGTAGATCGACCAAAACATCTGGCCTATGCCCCAACAGATGGCTCCAAGGGCGATAAAAAATACGGCCCTGCCAACAGAGCTTTTTAGCCCTCCCCACTGCTTCGCCTTGGTGAGGCCGTGTATGCCACCTACTAATGGTATTAAACCGAGCGCAAACTGATAGAGCGCTCCGGCAAGCGTTATATCACCATGAGAATTGGCCTTACCAGTGAAAGCGAGATAAGTCCAAAAGGTAGCAACAAAAAGATAGTAGTATATGATTGTTTTAGTGCCTCGAATATTTTTCATTTTGATATTTTCGTTTATTGACTACTTTTTGCTTATTTCTATAATGATTATGCTTCCTGCGAAAGCTAATGTCAATTTTAAACAAGCCGCATAATTATATTACAACTCTGACGAATTCCATCGAACTATCACCTGCGGTAATGTGAATATTTGGATGCGATTTTAAGTTAAGATAATACTCGACTATTTCTTTTGTGAATTCTTCGCCCTTGATTGTTATGGGTATACCGGGTGGAAATGGCGTTATGTATTCGGCTGAAATCCGACCGACCGCGTCTCTCAACGCAACTTTTTCGACCTGATTCGATAGTAATCCGGTAACTTCATTGACTTTTAAGACCTTAGGGACACGGGTCGGTATCTCAAAATTGAGCTGGGCCGATAGTTTACCTCGACGTGGCATTTGCGATATTTCTGAAAGGGCACTTACCGTCAGTTTTACATCTTTCATAGTCGCGCGAAACGGCACCAAAAAGAGCAATGTCCGTATATTGAACGCCTCAACAATAATCTGGTACTTCCGCTCTAATATTTGCGCGACTTCACAGCCATTTAAACCTGCTTCAGCCGTGTCAACAATGACTTTAGTTTCATCTCGTTCGTATATGGGAGGATGGCTTTCTTTAAGCGAAGCTGTAGACACGACCTTAAAGCCATCAATCGTATGTATACCCTCGCTCAGAGCTTCTGCTATTGTCAGTATATGCCCGATTTTGTCTTTGCCTTTTTTTACCATGGCTTCTCGCGCGGCATCTAAGGACGCGAGGAGCACATAGGATGGGCTACTAGTACCAAGACTTCTGTAGGACTCAATGAGTAAATTGTCATTGATTCTTCCGTTCTTCCAGTGAATCATGCCAGTTTGTTGCAAAGACCCGCCCTGCTTATGTGTGCTTTGCACGCAAATATCCGCTCCTGCTTCCATAGCCGAAGTCGGCAATCCTGGTGCGAAGTGCAAGTGCGCGCCCCATGCTTCATCCACAAAAACAATTAATTTCGGGTAGCGCTCACGTATGTTCGCGATGATTTTTTTAAGATCAAGACACATTCCTTCGTATGTAGGATTAGTGAGGAGCAGTACATGCGGCTTATACTTATCAATTCCTTTAAATATTTGTTCTTCGGTGTTTGGAAGAAATAGTTGGTGTTCGTGGTCAATATTTGTTCCGAGAAATATCAAGTTTATTCCATAGTCTTCGCAGGCAACAGCGATTGAACGATGAATATTTCTCCCTGACAAAACTCGAAGATTAGGAATTTGCTTACTCAAGGCACGAAGCACCATGAAGTTGCTACCAGTGCTACCGTTGACAGAGAAGAGCGTGTGATCAGCGCCGTATGCCTGAGCCGCGTGATCATATATCTTTTTGAATATACCTGATGGATCTGAGGGATAGCCTAAAGATTCAAAAGATATCGAAGCGTCGCTGGCATAGGGATTTTTTACTTGTGAAAACGTCAAATCTATTGAAGGAGTGCACCAGCGAACAGCCTTGTGCGTTACATGGTTTAAAGCGTTGGTGAGGTGGGATCTTGGGTGTTTGATTTTTGTATTAGAGGTCATCTTAAAAGTTATTTTATTTATTTTATGTTGTAGCGGCTAAAAGTACTATACCAACAATTATAACAATACTACTTACCATTTGTAGCTTTGTCATCCTTTCCTTTAAAAATACGCGCGCTAGCACGATGGTTATTGAAGAGGAAGCTCCACTGAGAACCGCGACAACGGTTGTGTATGTAGTAGTCGCGTAGCCAAGCGTTATCGCTAGATAGGCAACTACCTCGCCTATGGCTATCAGCCACAAAAATTTCCATGCCCCTGCCTTAATTTTCAAAATATTACTACCCGTCCCTTTAGCCAGTATGTATGCTGATACCGTCATAAATAAGAACATAAATGATGTGTATACTAATGTGTCTTTATCGGACGCAACTTTGTTCCACCCTAGCGTCCAGATGGCGGCCAGTATGGTGGCTATTATTATTTCCCTTAGCCCCGCCACTGCTTTGATATGGAACTTACCCTTTTTTAAACTTTTTAGGTCCAGATTTATTAGTATTGTCCCTAAAAAGATTAAAATCAGGACAGGCACCAGCGTTAAGCGTACCGTTTCACCAAATAACAGCACAGACATGAGTGCAACAATCCCGGTAAATGAGGCAAAAATTGGGCTTAATATGGAAACTTTGCCCTCTTCAAACGCTTTGTACGCAAAATAATACACAACGGTTTGTAGCGTTCCGAAGAAGATAAGTTCTAGCCAGTCCGCCGTATTCGCAGGAAGTAACGCTGCGCCATGGTCTATAAATGGCCTAGAAAATAGCAGTATCAATAAGATTACTGAGCCAAATATATGCGCCCACACAAGACTGGAAATTGTGCCTACGATATCGACAGACTTTTTAGTGGCGAACTCCGAAAAGCCCCAACCGATCATACCGCCTAGCCCAGCGAGGATAGCGATAAAAAGTGTGCTATGCATAATGGATGTTAGATGTTTATACTTAGCATTAGAAACATCATAGCACTTCAGGAGATAACGCATGACTAAAATAGCAATAATCGAGGACGACCAGGCAATCAGCCAAATGTACCGCTTCAAGTTCGAAGCGGAGGGCTACAGCGTTGAAACCGCCGAAAACGGCAAGCTTGGTCTCAAACTGGCCGAAAGCGTCAAGCCGGACATCATTTTATTAGATCTGATGATGCCGGAAATGACTGGCGACAAAATGCTTGAACTTATGCGCGCCACCCCTTGGGGCAAAGACATCAAAGTTATCATTTTGACCAATATGGGCGAACAGGAAGTACCACAATCCGTACGCGACCTCGGCGTTTTGGACATTATCCTCAAGGCCGACATGACCCCTAGCCAGGTAGCCGCGCTGGTCAAGAAACAACTCGCCGCTTAAAAAGCCGTCTGGGCATGCCATAATAGAGCCATGAACATAGCAATTGTTGGATACAATACCGAAGGCCGGGTAACGCACGATTATTTTGATTCTCAGGGGCACGAACTAACAATCCTTGACCAAGCTACGGATCTGGAAATCCCTGAAGGCGCCGAATCGGTACTTGGCGACCATTACCTGGACGATCTTGACCGCTTCGACCTAATAGTCCGGACCGCCGGGCTACCACCGAGGTTAATCTTAGACAAAAACCCTGGCGTAGCCGACAAAATAACGACCCACATTAACGAGTTTTTGAAGGTTTGCCCAACCAAAAACCTCATCGGTGTCACCGGTACCAAGGGTAAAGGCACTACTAGCAGCCTAATAGCTCGCATGCTGGAAGCCGCCGGCAAAACCGTCCGCTTGGGCGGTAATATTGGCTTGCCACCCCTAACATTCTTAGACGAACTCGACCAGGATTCCTGGGTTGTCCTAGAATTATCCAGCTTTCAGCTCATAGATTTAAAGCAGTCGCCGCATATTGGAGTTTGCTTGATGGTCGTGCCGGAGCACCTCAACTGGCATCCTGACATTAACGAGTACACGCTGGCCAAATCCCAGCTTTTTGCCCATCAAACCTCGGATGATATAGCTATCTATTACGCCGATAACGAGACTTCTAGGCTGATAGCCGCCGCTGGCCATGGCCAAAAAGTACCATATTACGCCGAACCAGGCGCCACTATTGACAACGGGTGTATTAGCATAAGCGGTCAAGTGATCTG
>CAZQPT010000001.1:31035-37977 GCA_964595295.1 uncultured Candidatus Saccharibacteria bacterium
GGGTTACAGTTCAATCAAGCCGTCGAAAATCTTTGAGTCGCAGCGTATAGCTTAAAAAGCTCCGAGTCTTCGGGTAGCATAGATGGGATCGGTTCTCGTGCCACCGATAGTATTTCCAGGTCTTTGGATAGTTCCAGAATTTGGTCGCCTGGGTCGGCCGCGTTAGCTACGCTGCGGTCTAGCACGCAAACACCGATCGCTAGCCTGGATGCTAGCTCAGAAACATTTAACGCTCGCTCCAGATTGCTGCCGGTTCTAAACACGTCTTCAGTCAGGACACCGTTTTTCAAGTCCAAAACGGCCGCCCGGTGTTTATCGTTTAAGTAGTCCATGGTTTTCGTGCTCGGGTCACTGGTTAGCACGATGTGCGGCACGCAGTATTCTCTGGCTAGTTTTTCGGCGATTCTAGTGGCTCCGTTTGGCACGCCGACGAAAAATCCCGGCGCGTGTGGCTCTACGAGTTCGCACATACGGCGAATTACTTTCTTATAAACGTCCGGGTATTGCGCTAGTCTGGCGAAATCAAGTTCCACCTTATTATTCGCCTCTTGACCGTTGGAAAACTGACAATTGCGTCGGGTAAATCCAATTGTTAGCAACTGCTCTTTAAGGGTTGGTAATTTAGGACGATCAATCATGCTTCTACTCTCCTTTGGGCTGCCCGTATGACGTTTTCGAAAAGCGCGCAGACGGTTAACGGACCGACGCCGCCCTTTACTGGGGTAATCGTTAAGTCATCACGCTCGTAAACTTCCGGTGCGACATCGCCGACTGTTTTGCCGTCCTCACTAGCCACGCCGGCGTCAACCACCACCGCGCCTTGCCGGATCATGTCTGGAAATAATAGCGCCGGGCTTCCGGCGGCGGTGATAATAACATCGGCGTCTAGGGTGACAACAGCAAGATTTTCGGTTGAGCGATCGGCCACGCTAACATTATATTCCATATCCAATAATTGTCGCTCGAGAGGCGCTCCGACTAGCTTGCCCCGACCAATCAGCAAGATATTTTTACCTCGTAAATCGATGTTATAGCCGGCCAGCAGCCACAAAATCGCCATTGGCGTGGCTGGATCAAATAGCGCCATAGAACCTAGAGCGTCAACGTCTTTTTCGGGCGCTACGAGATTAACTAGTTCATCGGTTTGAGCCGGATCCTGAAGCGGTAATTGAATAATAATGCCGTGCACTGAGTCGTCAACGTTTAACTTGTTAAGTGTTTCTTTTACCTCTGTTTGCTGAATGCGATGGACTTCAACGTCTATTAAAATATCGGCGCCGTATTGTTTTTTTAAACGCATATATAGATCGATAACCGGATTATCGACGGTAACTATAATAGCCAGCTTGGGCTCGATGCCGTGAGCTTGTCGCAGTCCGCGGACCTGATGTGCCTGACGCTCTTCGATATAACTCGACAGCTCTTTGCCATTAAGTATTTTCATATCTGTTAATTGTATCATCATAGGTGATAATGGCTTGCATTTTGTTGTCGATATTAATATGATTAGCATGAGCAATATATTCAAATAATAAAAAGGAAGCACTGCCATGCGCCAACGAAGTATCGTCAAGATGATCCTATTATCAATAATAACTTTTGGGATTTACAGCCTTTACTGGTCCATAAGCACCAAGAACGAGATGAACAAACTAGGCGCTAACGTCCCAACGGCCTGGTTGCTGATTATTCCTTTTGTTTCCATCTACTGGCTTTGGAAGTACGCCGAAGCAGTCGAGCAGATCACCGGTGGTAAGGTGTCTACTCCACTAGCTTTTGTTGTAGAAATGCTACTGAACTTTATTGGTGACATTATTATTCAAACCGAATTTAACAAGCTGGCGACAGCACCAGCCGGAGGCGCGCCAGCGGCTTACGGTGGTCCGACAGATGGCGGTCCACTACCAGATAACACCTTTGGCGGTCCCATCCCCGAAGCACCTGTGACAGCGGCCACGCCAACACCTTACGCTCCGACTGACCCAGCTGCCGCGGCACCGGCACCCGTAGCTGCCCAGCCCGCTTCATTCGCTCCGGCGCCCCCACAGGCACCAGTAGAGCCAACTCCGCCTCAGCCTCCAACCCCAACACCACCGCAAGTACAATAAATATGAGACCAGCTCCCAGCACCGCTAAAATATACGTACTGAGCATTTTAACCCTGGGGCTGTACTTCTTTTATTGGTGTAGCAAAAGCCGGGTACTTGTTAACCAAGCCGCCAAAAAAGAATTGGTTCCGGCTACCTGGCTACTGGCCGTGCCGGGAGTAAACTATTGGTGGATGTGGCAGTACGCGAACGCGCTGGAACATGTATCGTACAAGCGAATCAAAGCGGTCGATACCTTTTGTTATTTTCTGATAGGAACCGGCCTGCTGTTTATTTTTTCTGGCGGCTACCCGGATGTTAGCTCGCGTGATCTGGGTAGAAACACCCACGAAATCATCGTGGTGCTACTAAGCGGCCTTTTTCTTTTTGTTGTCTTAAACTCAATCGGTTTGGCACTATTTTGTAGCGTGATCCAGAACAAGATTAACAAAACTAACCCGAACCCTGCTGCTTAAGACACGGTTTGAACTTGCCAAAACAGAGGTAATTTGCTAAAGTTTGTTGAGTTCGGACATGTCCACGGTACGCGTGTAAATAAGGGCCAGTAGCTCAGCTGGTTAGAGCACCTGCCTCTTAAGCAGGGTGTCGAGGGTTTGAGTCCCTCCTGGCCCTCCAAGTATAAGAATCCTGTAAGACTTCTTAGGAGGTCTTTTTTTGATCAGTTGTTATCGCTTATGCATGCAATATCCGCGGGCCGGGAGTATAATCTTAGTTTTAAAGCGCCGAATGGCACAGATCCGAGCTGTATGTTGGAACATATAGATACCCTCTTCTACAAACTGCGATACCTCACCTATGGTCTGCTCATCATTGTTGGCCTACTGCTGTTTACGCTCCTATTGTCACTAATAAGTAACAGGCCGGTTCAGGCTAACAGAGCCGATACGCCCTCGAGTATCCTGACATCGGGTACGTCAGACTCCGCTAACGTCATCACTAACGCTATGGTCAGCGCCAGCGCGAAGCTTGATCAGAGCATAAATTCGATGAGCGATAATGTTGGCAACAGCTCCGGATCTATCAAGATTGCCGCTTCAAGCGTTGGCAATTTTGCTACCGACAGCGGCTCGTTAATTGGTCATGGCTTACTTAACAGCGTGGCATTCGCCGGGCGGGGGCTGGGTAACGGCATTGGTTTTTTCGGCAAGACGGTTGGCAGCGGCCTGGCCCTCGTCTTCCACATCCCCGTGAATTTTTTTGGATTTGTATCACGGACAGCCGTCGTTAGTGCAGCTATAAGGCCAGCCGATCATACTCCGGTACCCATTATCGAAAATCCCACGGCGACGGCCCCGGTAGAGCTGAAAGCCGAGCCGGTGGCGGCAAAAGCCGTACCTCCAGCTCCACCTCCTGCCCCGCTGCCCGTAACAACACCAGTTTGGCCGCTTCATGGCGCGATTACTACGGGCTTTGGAGTGCCTGAATTACCTTATCAAGCCATACATACCGGCTTGGACATTAGTGATGGTAATCGGGCTGGCGGGGCACCGATCGTAGCGTTCAAGCCAGGTCGCGTCATAGAAGCGATACGCTCCGGCGGCCTGGGCAATCACGTGGTTCTGGATAACGGATCAGGCATGACATCAGTCTACGGCCACCTGACTTCTATATCTGTTCAGATTGGCCAAGTGGTTGATACTACCACGACTCTGGGCCTAGAAGGGTCGACCGGAGTTTCTACCGGGGCGCATCTGCACTTCGAAATCAGAATAAATGGTCAACCGGTTAATCCACTGCTCTATATAAGCGGACGCCCGTAATAGCCACGGTAAGATACTTCTCTCTGGTATTGGGGCTAGTAGTCTATACTGCGGTCATGAAGGGCTAGGTACGTCTTATGAAAACTAAACAGTACAAAAAAACGCTTAACCTCGCGACTAATGATTTACGACACACTATAGATGAACAGACTCACATAGAGCCGTCGCCTATAATGTCACAAGGTTCAACCAGCGACCAGATGGGGCATACCCCACGGCAAGAAAAAATTATCAAGCTCAAAGAAGCCGTGACTCTTACGCAAGAGTACACCAATGAAATTATCAGCGAGTTAAACGCCACCAACGAAGAAGTTACAATCACCCGTGACTACGCCGACGCTATTATTAGAACGGTGCGTGGACCGTTGTTGGTTTTAAACCAGGACCTAAGAATTATATCAGCCAACGAAGCTTTCTATAACGCCTTCAAAGTTGCCCCGAACGATACCGAGAAAAGACTACTTTACGATCTTGGAAACCGCCAGTGGAACATTCCAAAACTGCGGGTGCTGCTAGAGGAAATTCTGCCCGAAAAAAATACCATCGAGGACTTTGTAGTGGAACACGACTTTAGAGATATTGGCCAAAAAACCATGCTTCTGAACGCGCGGACCCTTAGACAGGGACCGGATAAAACTTCGCTTATTCTGCTCGCTATCGAAGACATTACCGAACGTAAACAACTAGAGCAGCAAAAAGACGAGTTTATTAGCATTGCTTCTCACGAGCTCAAAACTCCGATCACCAGCGTCAAGGCCTACGCCCAAATTCTGGGCCAAAGATTTCGCAAGATAAACGATCTAAAATCAGTCGAGTTGGCCGAAAAAATGGACATACAACTCGATAAACTCACCAGCCTTATAGGAGACTTATTAGACGTAACTAAAATTGAAGCCGGTAGAATACAGTTCCATCAAAGTGATTTTAATTTTAACGAATTGGTTGAGTCTACAGTGGAAGAGTTGCAACGTACTACCGCGAAACATACTATTTCCATGGAGCTACAGCCGTCTATTACGGTCTCCGGGGATCACGATCGCTTGGGTCAGGTCATCACTAATTTTATAACCAACGCCATAAAGTACTCGCCTCAAGCCGATAAAATTATAGTTAAGACTTCGACCGATAAAGGCATGATGACTTTGTATGTCCAGGATTTTGGGCTAGGTATATCCAAAGATGATCAAGCCAGGGTTTTCGAGCGGTTTTACCGGGTTAGCGGCTCTGATCAAAATACCTATCCGGGACTAGGCTTAGGGTTATATATATCGTCTGAGATTATTAATCGTCATAACGGCCGGATTTGGGTGGAAGGTAAGAAAAATAAAGGTTCTACATTTTGTTTCTCGTTGCCTATCAGCGCGCAAAAACTTCAATTAAAGAGTGGGCTTGTCAGGTGAAAAAGGTTTTTGTAGCCGATGACAATCCGGCTATTCTAGACGCTCTTAAAATTATGCTCCAAGACGAGGGCTACGACGTTGAGACCACGGAGTATGGGGCTGTAGCATTGGGCCTAAAAAAACCATTACCCGACCTGGTGCTGCTCGATGTCTGGATGTCCGGCATAGACGGAAGAGATGTCTGCAAACATCTAAAAAGCACGTCTGCCACCAAAAATTTGCCTATCATTTTGATATCCGCGACTAAAGGCATCGAGCAAATTGCCAAAGACGCCGGAGCCGACGGCTTTATATCCAAGCCTTTTCAGATGAATCATCTACTTTCGGTAGTCGCCGAGCATATAAACAAGCGCTAGCGTAACCAATAGGCTATACTACAAGCATTGGAGAACTCGTAGGTTCATGGGTAAGCCAAATAAGAAAATATTAATAGTCGATGACGATTCTGATATTAGAGAATCGGTTCGTCTGGCGCTTCTTGAAAAACAGGATTACTTGGATATTGAAGTCACTGAATGCCCGGATGCTACCTCCGGACTAGAACAGCTGAACAAGCTAAAGCCCGATATCGTAATACTCGATTTGCATATGCCGGGTAAAAGCGGCTTTGATTTTATAGACATAATGCGCAAGGACAAAAGCTTATCTAACACTAAGGTAATTATGCTTTCGGCTGACGATTCTATATTAAATATATTCGAGGCTGAAGACAGGGGTGTCGAGGCCTTTCATTTTCTTGGAAAACCATTTAACATTGCCGACCTCCAGGCACTGGTCTTAAGTTTAAGCCTCGAGATTTAAGTAATCATATGACCACTTTTTATATTTGCCGGCACGGGCAAACAGAGAATAATAAAAATCAGCGGCTCTCCGGCTGGATTGATACTCCACTGACCCCTGAAGGTATAATAAACGCCTCGTCTTCGGCAAAAAAATTGAGAGGCATAGAGATCGATAAAATCATATCCAGCGATCTGGGAAGAGCCTTCATAACTGCCTACTTGGTTGCCAGGGATCTTGGATATTCACATGAGATAGAGTCCAATTTAAATCTGCGCGAAGTAAATTACGGCGACTTAGCCAATATGCCCTACTCTGCCTATCCGGAAGTTACAGCCAAAGAAAATACAAACTTCATAGCACCTAACGGCGAGTCACTGGCTCAAATGCGACAAAGGGTCATGACTTATATTGATGGTCTCGGCCAAACTAACGCTGAGAATACTATTTTACTCGTCGCGCATGACGGAACTATCAACGCGGTTATTGCTAGCTTCACGAACGAAGACATTGGCGTCGTAGACTCGCGTGGCGCTAACGCGCACGACTGCGTAGCAAAGTTCATATATGATGATGGTCGAATTATTTCGTTTGATAAACTGTAGTCATGACCGTAATTGATGATTATCTTAAAAACGTCATGCCATCACAGAAGCGTGAGCTCGAACGGCTTCGTCAAATTGTGCTCCGAACAGTTCCGGAGGCAGAGGAAACAATAAGCTATGGCATGCCTGCTTTCAGATATAAAAAGAAGTCGCTGATTTATTTTGGGGCGTTTAAAAATCATATGAGTATCTTCCCGACTTCTGGCCCGCTCGCCGCCGTCCAAGACAAGCTAAATGGATTTAACGTGTCAAAAGGAACTATTCAGTTCACGGAAGATAACCCTCTACC
>CAZQPT010000001.1:38077-50989 GCA_964595295.1 uncultured Candidatus Saccharibacteria bacterium
ACACCTGATTACGTGATAATACTAATATGGCTACAGCATTATTGCCCGAGATAGTTACAGCGGTAGAACAGTCTTATCACGCGGACCGGGTGGACTTTTTAAAAGGCCGGTTGCTTTCGTTACAAGAGGTATTTGAAGAAAATTTTAACCAACCGGTAATCGCTCATTATCCTTTCGCGACAAAAGTCTCGGGCGCTCAGGTACATCACCTACATGGGGGTCTGATAACAAGACCCGGTATTGTTTACGATACGCCCAAGGGAGCGGGCATCTCTACGCGTCGTAACGCCTTTAGCACGTTTTATAATAAGCGTCTGACGGAAGGATATTCTAGTTCGGGCCGAATTCCGTTAATTATAGGCAGTCTTCTCTTCTTTCATATAAATGGCGATAATCAGGAAGATAGGGGCTTTTTTGTTGGCGAAAAGGCTTGTCGTGACTTCTTATTATCACTACCCGGCAGGCAACCGGCTTTTATAGAAGCGGCAATCCTGTAATTTAACGCTCGCGGCTTTTATTGTTGTACTTGGGACTACGATAACCCTTAAAACCATTGTGCAAACAGGGGAATATTTAACTTTTTTGTAACGATTGTGCTTTTGCTTCGTTAAATAGATTAGGAGCAGTATTGTATAATGTAATCAAAGGCGTTCGTAGCGAACAGCGCTAATCTATTAAATAAGTAAGTTGGTGTGAACAGAAATCGGGGGTAGAAAATGTATGTTTATAACGTGCGCGCAAAAAAAGTATCTATGTTCAGTAAATTAACAAAAAAGGCGAAGTCCAACCTGTTAACCTTGGGTATGATGATCGCCTTAGTCGTTGGACCGCCGGCAGCAATAGCAAAAAGTGGTATTAATAACCCCACCGTATCGACGACTTCTAGTTTTAGCATCAGAATAGCTACGACTGACATTACGGACAACTCAGTTAGTCTATCTGGAAGCGCTAATATTTCTAATTTTTCCGGCCGGGAAGATGGTCAATATATTAAAATTAGCTGGGGCGACGGACAGACAAGTTCTGATTTATTCATGAACTATCCCAGCTATCTTAAATCCAGCAAAAGTATGACTCTCTCTAAATGGACGGCGACTCATAACTACGCGACGGCTGATAACTCAAACACTATCACCGCCAAAGTTTACCATGGTGGTGTTAACGGTATCGAGTCGTATCCTGGAGAATCAAGCGACTATACGGTCCAGACGGAAAATACCGATTTGGCCTGTTCCAATAGTGGCGATGACGACCGAGATGGAGCGACAGATTTGGCAGACTCAGACTGTAAGAAGTTCGTTAAAGCGGAGGATACCGCCCAGCTGTGTGGCGATGGCATAGACAATAACTTAGACGGAACTACAGATCTCAGTGATCCAACTTGCGCCGCTTTCATACCAAAGGAGGATACGGTGGCTGTTTGTACTGACGGTAAAGATAATGACCTGGACGGGCTACGTGATGGCATGGACAGCGATTGTGCCGGACTGACACCAGCGGAGAATACCGCCCAGCTGTGTGGCGATGGCATAGACAATAATCTGAATGGGAAGATAGACCTTAAAGACCCAAGTTGCTCGGCGTTTGTACCCAAAGAGAATACTGAAGCTACTTGTACCGATGGCATTGATAACGATCTAGATGGCTTACCTGACGGTTGGGACAGCGATTGTGCCGGACTGACACCCGCGGAGAATACCGAAGCGACATGCCTGGACGGTAAAGATAATGATCTGGACGGCTCGTTCGATTGGAATGACTCAGACTGCGCGGCGTTCGTGGTGCCAATGAACTGTCCTGTCGGCTTCCAGAAAGCTTTCATACCGGGCTTTGGTTTCATCTGTGGAGCTGCCGCCGGATACTAGGCCAAACTATCCTAAGCTCAAAATATCACGGAACAATAGCGTACCTTTTTAGGGAACCCGTAATCCACATCCCTGTGTCTTTGCTATAGTTAGCCTATGAGAGTTTTAGTCGTAGGAGCCAGCAAAGGCATTGGCCGACAGACCGTTAAAGCGGCCCTGGCGCAAGGCCACGAGGTTACGGCTTTTTCCCGAAATCCCAGTAAGTTGGACATAAAACATCCAAAGCTCAAGCTAAGATCTGGCAATGCGCTTGATACTAAGTCTTTGGAACAAATAATACCCGGCCATGACGTAATTATTTGCGCGCTAGGACTACCAACGCTTAAAGCAATCGGGCCCCCGTTCGCGGGGCGCAGTTACGTGTTGTCAAAAGGTACAAAAAATATCCTCGATAACATGCGCGCGACAAAAGTTAAGCGATATATATGCGTTACGGCGATAGGCACAGGCGACAGCGTAAAACAATGCACGCCCCTGGCACGGATAGTTTTACGCTACGGCCTACGGTGGCTGTTCAAAGAAAAGGACGCTCAGGAAAATCTAATTAGGAGCAGCGTGGGAATTGACTGGACAATAATCAGGCCGACAGCCATAACCAATGGTCGAAAAAAAGGCGCCATGATCGGCGAAGACTTACCTTCCGGCGTTCTAACTCATATATCCCGGGCAGACGTGGCGGAAATTATGGTTGGTATGATTAATCAGAAATCGAGCTACAAAAAGGCTTTGGTACTATCATATCCACCTAGACTTGGCGATAGCCTAAGGTGGATCGTCGGCTACTTCGGAAAAGGCTAATTTTAGGAGTATGATTAGGAGATGCTCAATACGGATGATCTAATAGTCTTTACTGCCAAATATCTTATAGTCTTCCCCTTGTTGGCGCTAGTCTATTTAGCTATCAAGCTCGACCGAAATAGACGATTTGAGCTTTTATTTTTACTTATTGTTGGAGGTCTTTTGTGTTTGTTGTTCTCAAAATTCGGAAGCCATATTTACTCCGATCCAAGACCTTACCTTGCCGACCATGTCAGACCATTAATTACTAGTCCCCGAGATGACGGTTTTCCTTCTGACCACACGTTGTTAAGTTCATTGGTGGGGTTCGTGGCGCTTGTTTTTTACAAAAGAATCGGACTGATACTGTTGGCCGTGGCCCTGATAATAGGCACTGCCCGGATCGCGGCCGGCGTACATCACGCCCCAGATGTCGCGGGAGGATTTATATTTGCCGGGGTCGCGGTTTTAATTGCCTACCAGACTCTAAGGATTTACCGTCATCTTACAGGTAGCCGTGAATCTATAAGTAAATCCGGTCCTTAACCCAAAATATGCGCCTACTCCAACCAAAAAACTATCTAAAAATGACTGCTGTGGTATTACTGTCTTTTAGCATCGTGCTTATTTTTGTTCCGGGCTCAGTTCTAAATCTTTTCAATAGCCGTCACACCAATATTGGCTTACTGTTCATTCAGTTTTTAGGAGCGTCACTTGTAGGCACGTCGTTTCTTAATTGGTATGCTCAAGGCTTTAATAATTACGCCCTGAAGGCAGTTTTTCTAATGAACATAGTGTCGCTATCACCGGCCGTAATCATAAGTTTAGCCATGATGCTAATTTACGGATTCACGTGGGCAGCTATGGCAATTATGTTGATGCACTTAGTTTTCCTAAGTGGATTTTTGGTTATTTTAAGAAATATTAAATAACTTCCTGGTTTTAACTAAGCTGGTATACTACGCTTATGAAAACAACTTCAACCACGCCTAATGAAGACTATAAATTTAACCCCAAAGACGCGTGGCCAGGATCATTAGCGTTAATTGGCCAAGCCTTTAGGGCTGTCCGCGAAAAACCCGACTTCGCTTATATATTTCTGGGCATACAGGGCTTGTTAGCGTTATTGGATTACGTGGTCGCGCCAACTCCTTTCTTTCACTTAAGCCTGGCGAGTGACTCGAACCCAGGGCACACGAGCTTAATGATAACCATGCTGACGATACTTGTTGGCCTCGCCTTAACAGCCCCGCTAAGTTTGTACCAACTTCGTCTCGCGCAAGGCCGTCCTATTGTCGTGAGAGACATACTAACGTCAGGTCTGCGCCGGATATTAGGCTTCTTCCTAATGAACATAGTAATTATCGTTTGCGTATTTGCTGGCCTATTGTTGTTTATAGTGCCAGGCATTATCATTGGCCTGCGCTTAATATTAGCCAACTACGCGTTTTTTGATATGAACCTTGGTCCACTCGAGGCCGTTCAAAAATCTTTCGATATGACCAAGGGCTATTTTCGTGAAATAGCTGGATATGCCGGAGTAATTATCCTTCTAAGCCTGGTAGCCGGGGTCGTTAATTTATTTATTCCGGTTTTTGGGAACATGCTGGCTAACGCCGTGACCATTGTTTACGGTGTTATCGGTGCCTGGCTGTACCGATGGTTGGCTAAATAACAAGCATTAACTCGTATATTTTGCGAGTCGTGTTTAGGTTTCTAATTGTCATTTGCTTATAGGCGGCATGCCCGGAAAGCTTAACCATCGAGCTCTTGGTAAGATCGCTGGTCTTGGCGGCCCAAAGTAACGTACCGGGCTGATAGACCAGTTCTTCTATGCCAGGCTTGGGTGTCAGTTGTGAAACTAGTTCCGGCTTATCTATTTCGTGACGCAAGAAAATAACATTACATTTCTTATCGGTAGTTGTCAGCCAATCTTTTGGAATAGCCTTAATGATTTTTTCTATTTCACTGATGCTTCGAACAACGACTTTAAGAGCATGACCAAAGGTTTTTTGAACTATATTCTCAATATCTATCTCCAGGTCGCGAGCACCAGTTTTTTTGGCTTTAAATATAACGTTTCCGCTGTTTATATAGGTTTTTACCGATTCATAGCCGAGGTCTTCAAAACATTTTTTTAGCACTGCCATACTAACAGTAGTTTTACCGCCGACGTTGATGCCTCTAAGTAGCGCTACGTAAACCATACTAGTCCTCGAGTTCGAAAAACTTTTCCAGTAAGCTGTTGGTCGAGCTGTCGTTGGTTGCTTCAGTTTGGTGATTTTTTATTGAGCCATACAGGTTTTTTGCCAGAGCTTTACCGAGCTCGACACCCCACTGATCGAAAGAATTAATATTCCAAATAACACCTTCCACGAAAATTTTGTGCTCGTAAAGCGCGACCAACTGGCCAAACGTTTCCGGCGTTAACTCGGCAGCCAGAATGGTATTTGTTGGCCGATTACCCTGGAACGTACGATGTGATATTAGCGCTTCGCCTATGCCTTCGGCTCGAGCTTCTTCGGCAGTTTTACCAAAAGCCAGGGCTTGGGTTTGAGCCAGTAAATTGGCAACCAGCTTGTGGTGATGTTCACCAAGTTTATGTCGCGGCTTAGCAAAACCAATGAAGTCTGCTGGTACTAATTTAGTACCTTGGTGTAGCAACTGGTAAAAAGCGTGCTGGCCGTTCGTTCCCGGCTCCCCCCACACCACTGGTCCGGTTTCGTAGTCGACAAACTGACCGTCTTTGGTAACGCTTTTACCATTACTTTCCATGTTGGCTTGTTGAAAATAAGCCGCGAAGCGACTCAGGTACTGATCGTACGGTAATATCGCTTCGCTCTGGGCATCCCAAAAGTTGGAATACCAAATTCCTAACAGACCCATAATTACGGGGGCGTTTGATGACAGTTCAGTGGTTTTAAAATGTTGATCCATGGCGTAAAAACCGTCCAACATCTTATTAAAATTATCCGGGCCAATAGCCACCATAACCGACAACCCTATGGCACTACACAACGAGTAGCGTCCGCCGACCCAGTCCCAAAAACCAAACATATTTTCCAAGTCGATGCCAAATTTGCTTACTTCTCTGGCGTTGGTCGAAACCGCTACAAAATGATGACCGATAGCGGGCTCACCTAAAGTGTCGGCTACCCAAGCTCGGGCCGTAGCCGCGTTGGTCATGGTTTCGTCGGTCGTGAAGGTTTTGGAGGCTATAATAAACAGCGTTTCGGCCGGGTCAAGATCCTGAGTTGCCTCGTAAAAATGACTGCCGTCTACGTTGGATACGAATCGGACGGTTAAATTACGCTGGCTATAGTCCTTGAGCGCTTCGTAGGCCATAACCGGCCCTAAATCCGAACCGCCAATACCAATATTTATAATGTTTTTTACGGGCTTGCCGGTAGCGCCCAACCATTCGCCGTCACGAACCAAATTAGAGAACTTAGCCATTCGGCTTAGCACGTCACGTACCTCCGCCATTACGTCTTGCCCGTCTACTAGTACAGGCTCGTTTGAGCGGTTTCGGAGCGCCGTATGCAGAACTGGTCGGTTCTCGGTAGTATTAATCCGATCGCCAGCGTACATAGCTTGAATTTTTTGCTCTAAATGACAGGATCTAGCCAATTCAAGTAACAAGCTTATCGTTTCGCTGGTAATCAGGTTTTTAGAGTAATCAATCCATAGGTCAGCTGCCTGAAGCGAAAAATCGCGCGCGCGATCAGGGTTGGCGTGGAACAAGTCGCGCATATGTGTTTGGCCGAAGGCTTGCTTATGACTCCTCAAGGCTTCCCATGATTGGCTATCAGTTAAATTGGACATGTCTGACCTTTCAATTAGCTGATTCTATTGTACCCCGATTATGCTTATATTTCGCGAGACATAAAAATACCCCGGGGTAATCCCGGGGTATTTTCCCTTTCAACTGTTAACTATCTGTAAAAACAGGGTTAAAGTTTAAGCATGGTGGTGCGTGCGGGAAGACATGGCATTCATAATGCCAACAAGAACTAGAGATCCAATGAGTGACCAGAAAATGCCAACCCAGCTAAACGTCAGATACGACTGATCTGAGCCAGAGAACAGGGTAGAGATAAAGCTACCAATAAATGAACCGACGATACCGATTAGAATGCTCGCGAGCATGCCTTCGTGACGCCCAAGCATCCGTGCCGCTACGTAACCGACTAATCCACCGACAATCAAGGTAATAATTATACTCATATATGTTACTCCTTTTGACTTATTGATTAACTGAAATTTCCGTATTATAGAAGACGGAACCCTTTAGACGAGCGCGTTTAAGACTAGGCGACCGTTAACAAGTCGTATTGATTGTTAAAATCAAATGAAGATTTGTTATCTGGTCGACAATTAAGCCGTAACTCTCTTTCGATGATATCCATGATACCTTTCCCCATTGCCTTATGTTTACCTACGTATCATATGGTGCCTGGGTCTAATGCTCTATGAGTTTTCTAACACATTTAGTGTTAATTATGTCGCTGTGAGCTTACCAACAGGGGTGTATTATTAAACATTAACAAGTTAATACGTGAAAGAATTTATTTATGAATCAAGAAATTCCTCGCCGCAAGGTAATTATTGATAATGATGGCAAAAGCGCGCACACGATTAGCCCGATAGACGTCGAGGTAGAAGAAACCGATATTATGTAACAAGGTCGGCTTTGTGCTCATTTCCACTGCCTATCTGTTAGAATAGGTACGGTATCAAGCACCCGTAGCTCAGTGGATTAGAGCATCTGTCTTCGGAACAGAGGGTCGTAGGTTCGAGTCCTACCGGGTGCACCATAGCCTTATCACAAACCCATGAAACACAGACTTCTTATTACTTTCGCTTGTTCTCTGATTTTTATCCTTATTTTAGGTTTAGCTCAATTCTTATATATCAAATATAGCGGTGCCTACGTAGCCGTTCCAGTAGTTCCGCGCGCTACTCAAAGCTTTGGTTCGGCTGGAGCCGAGCTTAAATACGCCGTTATGGGCGATAGCACCTCGATCGGACAAGGCGCTAAGTACGAGCAAAGCTACGCCTATGCCAGCGCCCAGCATTTGGCCAAAAATCATCAGGTCAAATTATTAAACGTTGGCGTATCGGGCGCCGTCGCTAAGGATCTGCTTGGTTCACAACTCGATAAAGTCGAAAGCTATCGACCCGACGTTGTCCTGTTGGCTGTTGGGGCTAATGATTCCAGGCGTTTTACCAGTAGCTCGTCGATAGAAAACTCTTTGCAGGCAATAGTTGACGGCCTTAAAAAGGCCAATCCTGATGTTTTGATCGTTACGACTGGATGCCCGGCTATGAGCCCCATACCTCGATTTCCACCATTCGGCGCCAGCCAGTTGGCTGGTTTTAGGGAACGCCAAATTAATAGAGTTTACGCCAAAATTATAGCCAAAAATCAGCTTACTCTGGCACCTATAGCCCTGGAAACCGGTCCGGCTTTCGCGGAAGACCCTAGTCTGTTCGCGGCCGATAAATTTCACCCCAATGCCCGGGGTTACGCTCTGTGGACGCCTGTCATAAATAACGCTTTAGATAGGGCGCTTTTCACAAGATAAACTCTCACCTGAGATTTCGCATGACATTTTGCTTAACACAGTTTATAATCCGTGCTAACGATACCGCAAGGAGACCAGCATGAAGCTATTACTCAAATATAAGTTCATCAGCTTACTATTTATAGGTCTTAGCGCGGTCTACATAGCGGGAACAGTCTTTGAGGAGCCCGACAAAGCGTCACTCACCAAATATAACGTGACTGCCGCTCAGCTAAAGTGGTTAGTGCTAACAATCGCGCTGCCGTACGTAATTATATGGTTTGTTGCCCTGATTGGATTTTTACGCTTCAAATCGTACGCCGATACGATTAAAAACAGCAAGGATGGCGAGGCGTTTTTGGTAATATCCAGGGGACTACTATTATTATCTGTTTGGTTGCCTGTTTCGGCAGTATTGGGAACTGTATCGGCCGACTATTACCACGCTCATACCGGCGCGACACCAACAATGGTAATACTGGTCAATTACGCTAACGTGGCAATCTTATTCCCGGCATTCTTTTTAATAAATAAGGGTGCCAGAAAACTACTATCGATAGCCCGCACTAATATTTATGCCGTTTCTCAAACGGCTAGCGTGATTTATATTTGCTTCACGGCGCTATACGTAATGCTCACTCTGGAAGACAGCGCCCGGCACGCTCCAACCCACTCAACCCTGGTAGCCTCCTACTACTTACCTGATTGGCTAATTATCACGACGGTAGTAATCCCCCGACTTATCATGTGGTTTTTGGGAATTCAGGCCGTTCAGTATATTTACCTTTACCGGAATAAAATTAAGGGTAAAATCTATAAATTAGGACTTCTAAATGTCGCTCGGGGCATCGCCGGGGTAGTATTTGCCACGATTCTGTTGCGCTCTATTCAATCCTTGTCGTCACCTATCAGTGAACTTAGTCTGGCCTTGATTCTGTTGTTGGTGTATATACTCCTGATCGCCATGGCTATAGGCTACATGCTTATTTCTCGCGGCGCTAAACGGTTACAAAAAATAGAAGACCTGTAAATTCGGCCAAGCATATGGCAATCCCGAGTGTTACACTACTTAAATGGATTTATTTCAGGCAATTCTACTCGGCATCATCGAAGGTGTTACTGAATTTTTACCGGTTTCCAGCACCGGGCATCTGACTATAGCCGAAAAATTACTGGGCTTTTCTATAAATGACCCCGGCGTCACCGCTTTTACGGCCATCATACAGGTTGGGGCCGTGGCGGCAACACTTATTTACTTCCGAAAAGATATATATAACATCGTAACCGGTTGGTTCGCCGGCATATTTAACAGCAAAAAGCGCTCTACCAATGATTACCGTTTTGGTTGGGCAGTTATTATCGGCTCGATTCCAATCGCCATCATCGGCTTACTTTTTAAGCACCAGATCGAAAGCAATTTACGTAGCTTGTGGCTGGTAGGGATCGCTCTGATTACCTGGAGCGCCGTAATGTACGTAGCCGACCGTACGGCGCTTCAAAATCGCCACGAAAAGGACGTAACCTGGAAAGATACACTTATAATTGGGGTCGCTCAGTGCGTTGCTCTTATTCCCGGCGTTTCCCGCTCGGGAGCCACCATGTCCGCCGGTTTACTCAAAGGTTTTGACCGGGTTACCGTAACTCGTTTATCATTCTTTTTATCAATACCGGCCCTGTTCGCGGCTGGCTTGCTCGAAACCGTAAGTAAAGCTGGTGATATTTCCGGAGGAGTTGGTTGGGGACCAACGATTGTCGCGACTATAACCAGTTTTATCGTGGCCTACCTGTCAATTGGTTGGTTGCTCAAATTCATCGCTAAACACACTTACAGCGTCTTTATAATTTACCGGGTAATCGTGGGGTTGATCCTGTTAGTACTGCTCACGACTGGCGCTATTACGGCTACTTAACACTTTAAGGTCTGTGATTTAAACCACATCTAACCCGTAAGCGCTTGCTGGTGATAAATATATGTAGTGTAATGGTACCCATGAGGGAAGTACCTACGTGGCTGGGGGAGCAGGGTAGACAGCTTTTGCTACCTGTTATGGAGCTTTTTCACGAGGAGGTACAATATCAGTCAAAACATCCCCCAGGGGAAGACCCCGTTACTGGCGCGTTTTATTCCCGGCTACTCGAGGAGCCCTTGTCTAGTCCCCTGTCCGTAGCGATTGAGGAAATGATCGATCTGCACATAAAGCGCGAAGACGGCATGATTATGCCCTCCGTATGGGCCAATAACGTCAGAGCATCTATTTTTACGTTTCTAATGACTAAGACGGAACAGACTCATATAGCCAAAAAGTTCAGTTTTAACGGCTTAGATGATCCGAAAGCCTGGGACAAGCACTTTCGTGAGGTCAACGAAGCGCTCGGCAACACATATAGCTCATGGCCAACAGATCGTGCCACCGACGCGCTGAATTCTAACTTACTTATAAACAATGTCCAGACCACCATCAGTGATCGTAATGGGCCGCTAGAGCTAGTAATGCAGTCTCTGCGCGAACGTTTTCCCGATGGTATTGATTGGCTGGAAGAAGGTTGCGGCATCATGCTGGGAGCACAGCAGATGCTACTTAAGGATCGATACCCTTTCAACTTTAATTCTGTTGGTTTGTTAGGTGATAATTTTGAGAGAAAAAACGCGCGACTAACCCACAAAGCTAATAGACTGGTCAAGCGTTCCTCTCTGCTCAATAACGTAGTTTGCGTCGACTTGGTACCTGTTTATCACAATGGCAGGGCCGCCAACTCAAGCCACGCTAGTATAGCGCCCGGGTACGACCCATCAGCCGTGGAGTGGGCCAGAGGCTCGCTAAGACCGTCTGAGTACTCTAACCCGTCGTTCATGAAAAAGTTTAATGGCTTGTTGGTCGAGAAATCACCTAAGATAACATTTACCAGAGCAGACCTTTCCGACGAAGTCGGCGCGGAGAAGTTTGAAGATCGACATCCCGGTAAGAAATTTGACGTGATTAGCTTTTTAACGGTCCTACATCAGATGTCCGGCCACAAAAGGCACATGATGATGGAGCGCGGGAAAAGCCTATTAAAACCTGGTGGCATCATGGTTATTCAGGATTTTGGGTACTTACCACCAGCACGCAGACCCCTGCCTATATCAAGCCTCCAGATGTATCGTCACTGGCACAGTCCAGGGCGCTATAGAACATTTGTCTATGATTCGGACCATCAGATTCCTGGCCTTCAGGAGGCGTTTAGATCAAAAGATAGCCGCTGTAAAGATTTAGCGGTAGTTGGCGCTCGAATGATCATAAACAACCAAACATATCCGCTCAGCGACATTATCAAGAACGCCTAACGCCTAGAGCGTAGCAGAGCCTTAGTCACGATTTCGGTATATTTACTCATGAACAGTTGCTGCGCGTCCCCAATCTCATTTCGGTACTGGTAGTAACTGAATATCATGGCCGCGCCGTCACCAACACCTATTAATGGATAAACCGCGCTATAGGCGATACCACCGCTGGCCTGGTTAACGCGAGCCTCTTCGGCCGACAGCTCCGGTGCGAATAAGTCTTTCCAGTCAGTTGTTTCTTGAGACTGGCCAGTTTGTATGGCCGTGGCGATAATATTATTGTCGTAGTGAACCGGTATCTTGATATCTTTAAACTTCTTAACGGAGACAGTCGTGGTATTTTTGGCTAACTCGGTTTTTGACAGAGCTACACGATCGATAGTACCTTTTTCTTTATTTACTATAAGTAAAACTATAATCCCCAAGAATAAGTAAGCCGCTTCCAGTTTACCGTCCTTAATATCAAATGGCGCGTTGACAATAGCTTCGTACAAATCATCTTTAGACGAAGCGGATTTAAGTTTGGCGGCTAGTTGTGAGTAGTCCAATAATGCTTTCTAATTAGTACTATTTGCTAGTATAGGGGCAAGTTAATGGATTTACCAACAGCTATTTTTTTGGTTTCGGCTGCTGAACGGTAGTCTGCTGAGCCATCGCGTGCAATTCTTGCAACATTTTTTCGATAGTCATCGCTTTTTCCTTTTTGTTACTTGGTGTCCTGATTGCGATAATATGCCTCACGTAAGCGGTTTGCTGTAAGATATTTTACACAACATTGTAGTTTGTGCGATTAATCACGTTTTGTTGAGGGTGGAACGCGCTTAGGACCACCGTCGTAGCGGGCCTGCAACAGAGCTCGCTGGAGGGTTCTTAAAACTTCTTGAGCCTGATCGTAGCTCATGCCAACTTTGGCGACCGAACTGGCTTGGGTAGGTGTTATCATCTGAGTAAAATTGAGCGTTAAGCCGGCGTTATTACTGGTGACTTCTAAGCCATCGCTGTACATAGTCCGCATATCCATGGCCAAAACCATTACTGCTGGCTTGCCTATGAGTTGGGCGTCGGTATCTATTTTGATCTGTTCCGGGACATCATTATCGTAGGCGGCTAGCTCCCAAAGCTGGACGGCTTCGCGGTCATGAACGCCAAAGTGACTGATAAGTAACAGTAAGATATCCTCGGCCGGTCGTTCTTTACCGGCTTCGATGCGTTCCAGACTGCCTTCGTCTATCTCGACGGCACCAGAAACTTCAGCCAGGCTCTGATGAGACTGCTCACGAACGTATTTGAGGTGGTTCCCCAAACTTATAAACGGTGCGTGTTGCTCATTCATACTTTCTAATAATACCGCCACTATACTAATCGGCGCAAGCGTAAGCGC
>CAZQPT010000001.1:51089-54364 GCA_964595295.1 uncultured Candidatus Saccharibacteria bacterium
GTTGATCGGGGCCGGTTTTTTATTACGGCCATTACCCTGCACCTAACAAAAGGCCAGATTCAGCCGCCGTTTTACGCCACGCTGGCTAAGTACCTTGAGGAACATAATATTACCGATTTAACACCTATGAATGTCCGCCAGGCGGTGATCGCCATTCGCAACAGTCGCCTGCCGGATCCGGCCATAATACGCAACACCGGATCGTTCTTCGCTAACCCGATTATTGGCGTTGCCGACTTAAACGAGCTACGAGTTCTACACCCCGAGATCCCTAACTGGTCACTGGACGATGACAGAGTTAAAATTCCAGCCGCCTGGTTAATAGAAAAAGCTGGCTTCAAAAACCATCACGACCCTGCTACCGGTATGGCAACCTGGCCGGCGCAACCGCTGGTGCTAATAAATGAGTCCGCTAAAAGCACGGCCGACTTGCTGGCCTATAAGCAACAGATCGTCAATGGCGTGCGTGATATGTTTGGCGTTACCCTGGAACAAGAACCAGAATTGTTTCCAATCTAGTGGTTGACTTGCGAGCTATACAAATATATTCTTTAATCAATGAGTAGCGAAGGCCTAGCAGAACCCCCTGAGTCACAAGAAGTATCCCTGTCCGCGGCTATTGCCGGGTTTGACTCCACGCAAGAAGCGTTATTTACCGCTGCCGAACACGTGGCAAAACATACTACCAAGCGTAACAACGTAACCTACTACGAAGCGTCTAAGGATTGCGAGCAGTCTTACGGAGAGGTGTTGGATGCCATACTCGACGACCCTGACTCATCTAATCAAGAGAAAGCGGAATACATAACTACCATATCCTTGGGGGCATTCAATAAACGAGCGGCGGCTTTTAATATTATCGCTCCTAAAGCTAACATTGCCTTGATTGAGGGTGAAGCATACGCTGCCGAGCACTACCGCATGTCAAATGAAGTAATACTGACAGTTCTTGATGATGACGGCGACATCGATGAGCTGATTGATACTTTAATCGATATTTATGTAGGAAATCTTGAATCCCACGAGGAGATACTTTCCGCTTCGACAGTGGGTCACAAACGGCGCGAACTCAAGGAAAGAGCTATAGAGTACGCTGGCGACATTGGTAAAATTACCGCTGGAGCCTGTATTGGCGGGTTACTGGCTCTTCGTTTATCTAAAGCGCTAGACAATAAATAGGCTTATTTATCACTTGGTAGCGGGTACTGTAAAGCAAAGGCTTTTACCTCGTCTCTTAACTTGTTAAGTATTGCTTCGTCTTCTCTGTTGTCGATGGCTTGCTTCATCCACTGCGCAATCGTTTCCATGTCTTTTTCGACTAGTCCACGGGTAGTAATAGCCGGTGTGCCCAGACGAATACCGCTGGGCGTGAACCGTGGGTTTGGATCATCGGCTACGGCGTTCTTATTAAGGGTCAGATTAATTTTGTCCAATACTTCCTCTACGATCTTACCGTCTATACCGAAGCTTTTTTGAACGTCCGCCAGGATAAGATGATTGCTGGTACCGCCGGTTAACAGATTGAATCCACGGGCCTTAAGCGCTTCGGCCAAAGCCTGGGCGTTAATCAGTATTTGCTGGGCGTAGATTTTGAACTCCGGCTTTAGGGCTTCGCCAAAAGCCACTGCCTTGGCGGCAATGATGTGCTCATGGGGCCCACCTTGCATTCCCGGGAAAACCGCTCGATCAATAAGTGTCGGGATATTCTCCAGGGTTTTCTCCGGAGCCTTGAGCGGATTGCCAACAACGCCCTTTGTTAATATCAAGCCGCCACGCGGGCCACGTAATGTTTTGTGCGTAGTGGTGGTAATAACATGAAAGCCGTAGTCGAAAGGGTTTTTAGCGACGCCGGCAACAATCAAGCCGGCAATGTGCGCCATATCGGCCATTAACAATGCTCCAACTTCATTACCAATTGCCGCGAACTTGGCGTAATCCAATTCGCGCGGATAAGCGCTAAAACCGGCCAGAATAATCTTTGGCTTATGTTTTCGGGCTAGTTCGGCTAGTTCTTCGTAATCAATTTCGCCGGTTTCTATGTCTTTCATTTTGTAGCGAATGAAGTTATACAATTTGGCCGAACGGGTTACCGGAGCACCATGCGTTAAGTGGCCGCCGTGTCCAAGATCCATGGCCAAGACGGTGTCGCCCGGTTCTAGCCAAGCCGTGTAGACGGCTTCGTTGGCCGGCGCTCCGGAGTGTGGCTGAACGTTAGCGTGGTCGGCTTTAAACAGCTCTTTGGCCCGATCTATGGCCAGCTGTTCGACTTTGTCGGTGTTATCCTGCCCGCCGTAATAGCGCTTGCCGGGATAGCCCTCGGAATATTTGTTGGTAAACACGCTGCCCATGGCCGTTAACACGTCGCGGGTTACGTAATTCTCGGATGGAATTAATTCCAATCCTTCTCTTTGGCGCTGCTCTTCGGCTGCTATAAGTTGGGCTACTGTCTTGTCTTGCATTGGTAATTCTCCCTTAAAATTGCTGTCTGGCGGACTTTATTTACAGTAAAGAGAGTAGCTAAATCATGACTCTATTATAGCATTGATGGCTTGTGATGCTAACACCACGCGTGATATAATTCCCGGACGAATGAATTCTACTAACGAAAAAATTGGCAGCTTGATTGCCCAAATCAGGCAGGATCGCAGTTTGACGCAGGCTGAGTTCGCTAAGAAGCTTGGCACCAGCCAATCAGCCGTTAATCGTATGGAGCATGGGCGTCAAAACCTTAGTCTGGAAACGCTGGGCCGGATTAGCGACGTGCTCAACAAACAACTTATTTCATTAAGCGGCGGGGCGACCAATCTGCGCATCGAGGGTGGTCACGAGCTCAAAGGCGAGATCACTCTTAAGACAAGCAAGAACGCCGCCGTCGGTCTGCTTTGCGCCAGCTTACTCAATTACGGCGTTACCCGTTTTAAAGCTTTCCCGCATATCGAAGAAGTTCACCGCATTATCGAAGTTCTGGAGAGCATGGGCGTCAGCGTTAAATGGCTACCCGGAAACGACATCGAAATCCGCCGCCCGGAAAAGCTAAAACTTGACCATTTAAACGCCAAGGCCGCTCGCAAAACCCGTAGCGTGTTAATGATGATCGGCTCGATAATGCACGACGAGCCAGAATTTAAGATTCCCTACGCCGGAGGTTGCAAGCTTGGCACCCGGACTGTCGAGCCTCATCTTTACGCGCTCGAAAACTTCGGGGTTAGCATTACGGCCAAGACCGGACATTACCATGTCAACGTCGCTAAAAAAGCACCGGGACGCGTCACGCT
>CAZQPT010000002.1:0-2432 GCA_964595295.1 uncultured Candidatus Saccharibacteria bacterium
GTTTACAATCTGTTTCACATCTGTTAATATAGAGTGAATAAGCTTATAAACGTAACGGTAGGAACACCTCAGATGGCTAAAAAAGGCGACAAGCGCAAAATTATCGGTATGATCAGCGAAGAAAGCGGCGAACGCCTTTATTACACTACCAAAAATACCATGAACACGCCTGATAAGCTCAGCCTTAAGAAGTACAGCCCTAAACTTCGCAAGCACGTTATCTTTACCGAAAGCAAAAAGAACCTCGGTCGCAACGAAGCCCCTAAGCGTTAATAGTTATTTATCGCTGCCAAGATCCAACAAGGTATTAACCATCTCGGCATGACTCCAGACAAGCGGAGTAACACCTAGCGGAGAGCCGTTTTCCGGATCGAATTGTTCGCTAAGCACGCCACTAGGCAGTTCACGGCTTAAGCACCAGTCCAATAGCTCGGTGGCCTTGTCTTTTTGACCCGTTACTCCGTAATACTGAGCTAGCCAGAGCGTGCTAACTATCCATGGGTTTCCCTGGAACTGTGGTTTCATTAAAAAGTAATTATCATGCTCGTAGCGTAGTACTCCGCCACTCGGGGTAGCGTTTAATATACGTTCCTCGACATGCTTAGCCGTGCCAACCAGCATAGGGTCGTCAAGCGGCAAGCCGGCGTACATAAACGCGCCATAAAGGCTTGATATATCAACGGTGTCATCGTAAACGAGCGTGCCATCGTCCTGTAGCAGGAATCCTTTACGGAAGTAACCGTCCGGGTGGTAAAGCTTGCTCAGATTGGCTTGAATGCCTTCGGCAGCCTGCTCCCATTTAATAGCGTCGTGAGCTCTCTCTAGGACCTGAGCCAGCTTAGCCGCGGTTAGCAGGCCGGCAATCACGGTCGTTACTGTGTAGGTGCTAGTCAGGAACTTTTCTTCCCATAGATCGTAACTGGCATGCGGTAGGCCGGTTTCTTCGTCGATAAACTCGGTCATCCAGTCGGCGGCCGGCGCCACGAAGCTTTGGTAGAAGTTTTCGACTATTGTTTTATCCTGAGACGCTTCGTAGAGCTCTCCAATCATAAATATAACGCTGGCGGTTTCGTCTTCCTGGATTGCTAATTCGCGGTTCTTGCCATGCAGCAGTGGATGCCAGGTGCTACCCAGAGCTCTGTCGGGCTGGTACTTATGCATTAGATATCCATCGCGGTGCATAGTGTCTCGGGCAAACTCTAAAAATTGTTTTGCCTCGTCAAAGTGACCCAGGCGGATTAGTGGCCACAAGGCGTAAGCGGCGTCTCGTGGCCAGCAGTAACAGTAGTAGTCGCGGCCGTAGTTAAAAATGCTGGAATCACCACTGGCCAAGACTGAGCCACGCTGATCACAGTGAGCCTTAATAACTAGTAGGCTATGTTGTACGCTACGCTTGTGAAAATCTGGAATCTCGACGTCGCCGTTAGCCATCCAGGCTTGCCAGACTTGACGGACATGACGCAGGCGATCGGCCATTTTACGGCTCTTAAACTCTAAATGTATGTCCTGTGCATCGGCTTGGCTGCTGGCGGCAATAATCCAGTAGTCTATGATGGTGCTCTCGCCGGGCTTAAGTAGTTTGCGGAAGCGGATAACGCTATCCACGCCACCATGTTCGACGGCGTTGCCAGACAGTTCGCCGTCCTCGGCGTCCAGATAGGTTCCAGCCTTGCCTTCGATGCCATAGTTACCGACGGCGTACTGGTCAAAGTCTTCGCCATCTTCGAACTTGCCGGCAATAAGCAGACAAAATCTGCCTTTATAGTCGAGCAGGTAATGATCATCAGGCACATAGATAGCCGTATCGGCTCGGCCAGCTCTGGATATTTGAAAGACCTGATGCGTAAACAGGCGGACATCGCGTTCGGTGTCGGCGTCATTGGTCACTGTAATGTGACGAATTAGAGCGTTATGTTCGTTATCTATAAAATCCTGCATGTGTAATGAGATCTGTAATTCGGCTGATTTTAAGCGAATATCACTAATTAAAGCGTCGATCTCGAAATCAACGTTAATTTCCCAATTGCCGTCATCGGTCCATTTAAAGTGTCCGTCAACCCAGACACCAATTTTGTGCTGACTGCTACGGGCGTTGGTTAGGTTTTCCAACCCGACATACGGATAGTAGAAGTCATGCACCAGGCCGCTCTCGTCGAGCCCGACGAATAACTGCCCGTTACTAAGTACTACTGGTCGTCCCATTTTAGACTCCCACCCCCGTTAGTGTCATACGGCAACGCCTTTTTGAACCAGCCTGAACAACAAGTCACGGTAGGCGTTCATAAAGTTCATATAGCCTTCGTACGGCGTGTCGTAAGGGCTAAAGTAGGCGTGCACGTCGCCATCGTTAAAGTATTTGGTGCACATGTAGTAGAAGTGGTCTGAAGTCTGAAGCTTTCGCCAGTCATCAATCAGGCTTAAGTCATTTGTTT
>CAZQPT010000002.1:2532-24491 GCA_964595295.1 uncultured Candidatus Saccharibacteria bacterium
TAGGCAAGGTCGTTATTGTAGGCCAGCTCGGTATTACGGAAGACCTGAGGGGTTTGCCCGAAGACCTCTTGAACTTTCTGCCGATGCATATCAACTTGCCTCTCGAACTCCTCCCGTGAGTAGAAGAAGGCCAGCGAGTGATGATATGTCTCCCCAACGATTTCTACTCGACCGGTGGCAACTAGCTCCTGAAAAGAGCGCAACGACTCCGGAGACCACTGCTCCAGTTGCTCAATAACTGTGCCAGTGATAGATAGGCTAACTTTAAATTCTGGATTTTCCTTGAGTATTTTTAATAACCGGGCATTTGTTGGAATGTACGACTTCTCGGCGACTTTGTGCAGAATCCGTTCGTTACTGGCCTGATGATTATAGCCGGCGTTGAAGTAATCGTGATTCACGGCTGTATCGAAGATGGTGTAGTGTCTTATGCGAAAAGGCTGATGGACGTGGAGGTAGAGAACTATCGCCTTTTTATTGCTCATAAGGCGGCTCCGGCAGCCAACTTAGCTGAATGATGTTGAGTGTATAAATCCATTACTTTGTTACTGGCATCGTGCCATGATAGCTTCTGATATTCGACAGTGGCATTTTTTAAGAGTTCGTCACGCAAAGCGTCACTTTGCATTACCGCGGTTATTTGGTTGGCCATTTCGAAGATGTCCCAGTAGTCTACCTTAAGACAGCTTTTTAATACCTCCGCTACTCCGGATTGTTTGCTAACCAGCGACGGTGTTCCATAACTAATTGCTTCCAGGGGTGTCAGGCCAAAAGGCTCCGAGACGGAAGGCATAACGAACAAGTCTCCAATCGCGTAAGCGTCACGCCAGGTCTTGCCACGTTGGAAGTCAGCGAATAACACTTTATCGCCAATCCCGAGCTCGGCGGCCATGTCGATAAGCTCGTAATACTGTTCGCCACTGCCAACGATTAAAAATAACGTCTTAGGATTTTTGGCTATTACTTCCTTAGCGGCTCTTAACAGATTAGGCAAGCCTTTTTGAATAGTCAGACGACCGATATTGACAACCACTCTGTAACCAAGACTTTTCATAACGTCCAGGTATCGGTAGGCGTTCTCACCGCTCAATGGTGCTGAAGCCCCTTGTTCGATGCTATTGTGTACGACCTCGATTTTGTCGGCTGGTATTCCGTAATCTTCTATGATCTTGTTTTTGGTGTGTTGGCTAACAGCGATAATCCGATCCGCCATGTGCAGAGAGACCTCTTCTATCTCGCGCACCAGCGGGTTGCCATGCTTACTGCCCGACCTATCTGACTCCACGGAGTGAACGTGCAGAATAATAGGGCAATTCTTGATTTCTTTAACCCGCAAAGCGGCCCTAAAAGTTAACCAGTCATGAGCATGAACCAGATCAAATTCCTTATTTTCGACCATTTGGGCAACCGAATTCTCAAATAGCTCTTGTTGATCATAAATATTGAGCCATTGCTCAGTGCCGTCACTCAGAGTGTACTTGTAGCTATCATAAGCGATACCCGAGCGGGTAACAGATGCCACCCCTTGAGGCTTGGCGGCAGTGATGTCCATAAAATCTATACCGTGATCGGCGTCGTACGGAAGAACGAATTCGATGTCGATATCTTGTCTGGAGAGGGCCTTACACAGCTGGTAACATGCGATTCCCAGCCCACCACTGTTGTGTGGTGGTAATTCCCACCCGAGCATCAGTATTTTCATCTGCCTCTTTTCACACCGATCGTTCTTTTATTTTGACTTAAACATAAGTATAGATTGCTTAGACCGTTAGCACAAGCGATATACTCCTTAAGTTTAACATAACTGTCTATAACTTTAATAATTAATACAACAGTATGCGATCTGTTCGACTATTAACAGATTTAGCTCTAAGAATTCGCGTGCTTAGTTATTTTGAGCGGTTGAGTAGAAGCTGCTATTCCAATTGCCAAGGCAATAACCACCGCGTTCTTAATAATGTACTGGCCCTCGAGCGTCGGTACCAGAAATGCTTGCCAGGTGTAATTTGGTACAAGTATCAATGGCGAACAGACAATGAGCATGTGAACTAGCAACATTGGCACTACGATTCGAGTAGCTTTAGGAAAAAGAAAGAGTAACCCAATCACGCATTCCAGCAAAGCCAGGATCACGAATAAGGTGTCAAAATACTGAAGTCCCACTGTTTTGTCCACCAGAGCTCTGGCTAGAGGACCGGCAGGGCTTAAGCCCATTAATTTTATGGCTCCAAACCAAAAGAAAATCAAAAAAATGGAAAAACGAGCGACCGGAATAAAAGACCGTCTAAAAAAAGCGATTACCCTCAAGTCTATACTTTTATAATATTGTTTGCTTGCCGCTGAGGCTGCTCTTTTCATAACCCTAGCTTACCAGCTTATTTCGGAGCGTTGGTACTTTCTAGTACAATATAGTTAATGAAATTAATTGATAAAGAGATGGGATTCACCCCGACTACCGGGAAGTATAGTCTTAGGCAAATTTGTTTAACGCTGTTACTGGCTGTCTCGATAGTCGTCATCGCTTTCATCAGCTATATTGGCTATATTTACGTCTCGTCTCCGTTAGTTATTCGTAAGCCATTACTGGAGCATTATCATTTTAGGATGCAAATTATCGTTAACAACAAGGCTGAGAACTTCGCATCAAAAGCCTACCAGCAAGATTATGCCAAGGGTCAGTGTAACGGCCTACTGCCCGACCAACCAATACATTTTCATGACGGTAAAGATCAGATCACCCATATACATTGGGAGGGGATGACTGGTGGTCTAGTGATGAAGTACTACGGCTGGAATTACATTGGTGGAGCTAACAGTTATCTTGGTTATAATTTTAATGATAATTTACATCCCCAAAAAATACCGATTCATGGACACGTCTTGCCAGCGGTGCCCAAGGACAGCCAGTTTTACGTCTACAACGGTGACGAACATTCTCATAAACAAAGAAGCTTTGACGACTGGAAAAACCAAGATTTGGAAGTATTCTTTGGTAAAACCAGCAACTTCCCGGCCCACAAGCTAAACAAGCAGAAAAAGGCCATGCTAGACACGCTATTCCCCAAGGCATACGCCCACGATGACGTAATGAGCACCATGCCCGCGAACTCAAACGAAACGCTCGAGGAAAAGCGCACCCGCATTAATAACCTCATTGGCAACGTAGTTATCTTCGTTCAAAAGAGCAAGCCGACAGATCAACAAGTAACAGATAGGTTTAACCATTTGCAACCGCTCAGCGACAGTACCTGTGGTGGCTAACGATATCTTGACAAATAGGCACAAATAATAGATAGTTATTTCTAACTATGGCAACTGTAAATTCTCTTAACGGCTTAAGTCCAGAAGCTTCATTAGCGGAGGCTGACGTTGTAAATATTTGCTTGAGAGCAGAAGCCGTTGGCTCACGGGCTTTAGAGCTTGTCCAGAGCCATGAGACACCGTCTGAACCGGAAGCAGCCATTCTACCCGCAATGCCCGTTCGAACGAACCGTTTGTCGCAAACAATGGATAAAGTCGAAGACGAAAGTCAGGTAGAGTTCATTGAACGTCTGGCGTCAGATATATATAAGCTAGGCGATACAAAAGTATTACCATATGAGTTGGACACGTTTTGTCAAATATTTCCAAACTGGCAGCACCAATCCGCGATCCTTGACTCTCGAAAGTATAGCGTTTTTCGAAGATCAGTTAACGACAATCTGGACCTTGGAACTTTCTCGGAAAGTGGCCCGGAAAGACGCGTAATATCCGACGAGCACGAGGTCGTTATTCTCGTCAAAGAAGCCCGAACCGGTGATCTTATCAAAATTACCGATATTGAACACTACGTTGCCGTGCGTGGTGAGGCCATCGAAGCCGACAGTAGTAATATGAGTCTTTTGGATAAAAAGAGACTATTATCCGAAAGTCTCCAAAATGTTATCAAGCGGTTATTTTGGCCGCCTTGCGTAATCGCGAAAGACTTGGGAATCGCTGAAACTACAGTACGCAATCATTCGGGATTAGCTAGAGCTAAGTTAGGACTAAGTACGCAAAGCCAACTTGTCGTATTTGCCATTGAAGCACGCTTAATAAATATGGATGACATATCATCTGGTAAGACGGATAAATTAACTGCTGAAGAAAGACTATTTTTGCAAAATAATCATTCCTCAACCTACAGAAAAGCTTCTGAGGACTTAAATGTTTCACACTCTACAATAACCGCTAACTGGAAAGGTGTATTTAATAAAACGGGCGCTATTGATCGTAACCAAGCCACTATAATGGCCATAAAAGACGGTCTTCTCGAAATTGTTGATAATAAAGTAGTTGTTAAGCATCAAAAATAATATAATTTAAGCTATGTATTTAGAAAAACGAACAGTTATAACACTAATAATTATTTTTCTGGTAGTAGGTGGCGGAATAGCCTTTGTTGCGTTTCACCCCGCAGCCAAGCAGGCAAACGAGAATCTGATCAAACAAAGCGACACCGAATCTCGGTCCGTAGAAGTTAATCCTAACTCAACTAAATAACGGATCTGATTAACTTGGCAGGGGTACGTGGAATCGAACCACGATCTCGGGTTTTGGAGACCCACATACTAACCGTTGTACTATACCCCTTTGGTAACCAGATAACATTCTAGGGTAAAAAAGTGTCGTTGTCACCAGCTTTATACTTTTCAACCATCTTAAAATCTGCTATAAATAGTAGATATGGCAAAAATATATCCGGCTAGGCCCTTCTTATTGATGTTTTACGGATTCCCTGGAGCAGGTAAAACATACTTTGCTCGACAGTTAACTGAGACTATTCAAGCAGCACATCTGCAATCCGACCGCATAAGGGGTGAGCTCTTCGAAAATCCTCAATATGACAAACAAGAAAACGACATCGTCACCCAACTTATGAACTATATGACAGAAGAGTTCTTAACGGCCGGTTTGAGCGTTGCCTACGACGTTAACGCTATGCGTGCTGGTCAACGCCGCGCCTTAAGAGACCTAGCCTACAAGTGTCATGCAAACCCTCTCCTCATCTGGTTCCAGATGGACGCCGAGACCGCCTTTACTCGAAATGTTAAGCGCGATCGTCGCCGAGCGGACGATAAATACGCCGCCAAGTGGGATCGCACTAGCTTTGACGCCATTGTTGGGCATATGCAAAACCCAAAGCCAGGTGAAGATTACGCGGTTGTTAGCGGCAAGCACGTCTTTAATATGCAGCAGAGCGCCATCATTAGCCGCTTAAGAGACATGGGCGTGCTAAGCGGTGATGATGCCAGCTCTCACGTCATTAAGCCCGGCATGGTTAACTTGGTGCCAAGCAACGTTGGTCGTGTCGACATGACCCGCCGCAATATCTCGATTCGCTAATAAAAATATTTACGGAGCTACTATGGCTTTTAAAACATTCGCGCTTAACGACTCTACTCAGGTCACAATTTATAAACGGAAAGCTAGTCGTAATCTACGGCTAAGTATTACCAGTAAGGGCGAAGTTCGGGTGAGCATACCAACTTGGACACCGTATGGCGTGGGGCTTCAGTTCGCTAAGTCCAGAAGTAGCTGGATAGCAAGTCAAAAAAAGCCGACTTCGGTTTTAGTGTCTGGTCAAGCCGTAGGCAAAGCCCATCACTTGAGTTTAATACCATCAGCCGGGGCAAAGAAAGTTACCAGCCGGGTCATTTCCAGTGGCATATTTATTAAATACCCAGCCGACATGTCTCCGAGCGATCCCGCTGTTCAGTGCGTGGTCGAGAAAGCTAGCATTAGAGCTATGCGCGTTCAGGCCGAACAACTGCTACCCCAACGGCTGGAAATCCTGGCCGCCAAGCATGGTTTTGAATACAAGGACGTGGCAATTAAGCAGCTAAAAAGTCGCTGGGGTAGCTGTGATCAACAAAAACATATCGTTCTAAATCTATTTTTGATGCAACTACCCTGGGAACTTATCGATTATGTCATCTTGCACGAGCTGACGCACACCCGACATCTGCACCATGGCCCTAAGTTCTGGGGCGATATGGAAGGCATGATGCCAAGGCTTAAGGACATTCGGAAGGCCATGCGCGGTCATCAACCCGTGTTAGTCGGTTCATTAGCCAGCTGATCTGTGGCATAATGATTATGCCTATATGCTTAAATCTAAAAAAGTCGATCCCAACACCGAACAGCTTGAACACGAGCGATTAACCAGTTTAATCAATAGTATGGCTGATGCCGTGATTGCCGTTGATCAGAATGCCAAAATCGTCATGTATAACGGCGCCACGCTAAATATTTTTGACGTGAACACTATCAAAATCGGTAGCGCGCTCGGGCATTTACTCGAGCCGGTTGACAAAAATAATCAGGATGTCGACATCGTTAAGATGGTTAAAGCCGTCACTGTTCCAATTACTAACCGCGATCTTAGAATAGGCTACGCCGACGGTAGTTTTATAAATCTCTACGTTAGCATCGCGCCGGTTCACTTGGGCTACGGCGAAAAAGGCTTACGCGGCTACGTTTTACTGCTCCGTGACATTACCCGCGAGAAATCGCTAGAAGAAGAGCGAGACGAGTTTATTAGCGTTGTCAGCCATGAATTACGCACGCCAATCGCTATTGCCGAAGGAAATATTAGCAACGCTGAATTTATCGCCGAAAAATCAGGCGATCTTTCCGTAGTCCAGGCCGCGCTCAAAGAGGCCCATAACCAGGTTTTATTTCTGGCCGATATGATAAATGATCTGTCAACGCTCAGTCGTGCCGAAAGAGGGGTGTTAAAAATAGAGGTCGAGCCAATAAATATTCACGAATTGGTTACTGAGCTGGCTGCCAGCTACCACCCCGAGGCCGAGGCAAAAGGTCTAAAGTTTAAAACTGAAATTGATCCAAAACTCGAATTACTCCTCTCCAGCAAACTTTACGTCCGTGAAATACTGCAAAACTTTATAACTAACGCTATTAAATACACCGTAAAGGGTTCTATTACCGTGCACGCCCTAGCTGACCCGAAAGGTGTTCGTTTCGCAATTGAAGACACGGGGATCGGCATCGGTAAAAGTGATCAACAAAAGGTCTTCGATAAGTTTTTTCGCTCAGAAGATTACCGCACCCGACAAGCTAATGGTACCGGGCTCGGACTATACGTGACTATGAAGCTAAGTCACCTTATAAACGCGGAAATTGACGTTAAAAGCGAACTCAACAAAGGCTCGACGTTCACCATATTTATGCCAAATCTAGACTAGTCTAATCTTGGTAAGCCGGGATAGACGCGCATTATTGGCGTGCAAATATTACGTCCTTTCCAAATAACTTCGTGAAACTCATACTGCCACATCGAATAGTTCAGTAGCGCGATGTCGTAAAGCGCGGCAAATGGAAGTAGGACTAAGCCTCTAAGCAAAAACCTCCGGTATGTCAGGTTCATGATTTTATAGTAGAAGGCTGTTAGCAGGCATGACACTACCAGGCTGAGTACCGCTAACACCCACGCGCCCGTTAGTGTAGCGACAATAAATAGCAGGAACGGCCAGATTAAAAGGCCAAATTCGAGCAGGCTTACCAGCATGACCAGTTCCGGACGGCGGTGTAGTTGAGGGTATCGGGTCCTTATAGCGGTGGCCAGCTGTTCCTCAAACGTTTTACGGCTGGATACTCCCATAGCCGCGTCAGAGCACAAAAAGCTGTAGCCTTCCGCGGACTGCGCGCACCAATGAGCAAGATGCCTCTCCGGTAGAATGCTTTGTTTATTGGACGCGAAACCGCCGGCGGCTTTTAGGGACTGGCTGGTAATTAACCAACAGGTGCTTAATACCGGCGGACGTTCAAACAGGCGTCGTGGCAAAGCCAGCTCCCAAGCGTAACGACAGGATTGAACCACAGACGACAATAGCCCATGTTCATGAGCCAGCAGACTACGTGGCACGACGCAGAGCATACTCTTCTTTTTTTGAAGCATTGTCTTGACCATAACTTGCAGGCTATCCGGACCAAATCGGGCATCAACGCCGCAAAATAGTATTAAGTCACCACTGGCCTGGCTGGACAGCTGCTCGTAGGCGTAGTTTTTAGCTAACCAATGATTTGGCGGTTCCGTGCCAGAGATAAAACGTACGCCATCATGGGCGAAACCTCGAATAATGTCTGAGGTATGCCTGTTCTGAGAGCAGTCATCCAGCACTATGATCTCGAGCTTACGGTAATGATTTTTAATTAAAGACCTCAAACAAGCCTCCAGATCGGCAGTTTCATTACGGGCCGGTATGGCGACTGTTAGGCTTGGCAAATCGCTATTCGATACCTCGTTATCTAACAGCGGTGGCCGGGTAGTTCTAAGTTGTCTGACCGTTGCTCGAACTATAACCAGCGCCCCAGCTATTTGCGTGGCGATCAACAGATACCACCATGTATACGGACCTACGCTTAAATACTGTCCTACGATGGCCATGACTAGTATGGCGACCAGAAAACCAGCTAGCCAGAGGCTGGATTGTCTGCCGGAATGATATAAGTAATCGCTTTGGACGCGATCGTCTATTAGTCTGAGTAGGTTCACACCTCTGTAAACACTTATCAGTGCCACCAAAGCTGTCCAGCCATTAACTGACACCATCAGCACCCATAGCGTGGCTACAATCAGTCCAAACAGCATTATCGAAGCCATTGTTTCGCGCCATTGCCATAAGCTTGGCAGCCACAGCAACAACTCAAATACGGTAACAACCCCAAGTCCTATAAGCGCGAGCGTCATACACAGTACTATAGCAAAGGGCGTCATGCTCAACCATTCCGATTGTTTAATTGCACCTCTTGACCTCAGGCAAATCAGGTGATATGCTTGACAACAGTTGCCTACAAATACATGTAGGCTTTTTTATTAGCGTAGACATGAAAAGTGGGAGCACCAGATAGATGGCCGAATCCAAGCCTGATAATAAGACGACAACCAAGAAGCGAATCGTTAAGAATCCAGAGACTTTCCGCGAACGGGCTATTAAAGCCTCGGAAACCGACGACAAACCAAAGCGCGGTGCTCGCCTAAAAACTGCTGGTGGCAAAGTTACTAAGCCTGTTCTCCATCCAATCGGCAAAGCTTTGGGCAAAGTTTTTGGTCTAAAGGTTTTTCGAGTATTTAAAAAGCCGCTTCGCGTCCTTGGACGAATTTTATTGCCTATGTACTTACGCGATAGCTGGAAAGAACTCAAACTGGTAAAGTGGCCAAACTGGAAGCAAAGTCGCGACTTAACATTCGCCGTATTAGTTTTCGCCAGCATATTTGGCGCCATAGTGGCAGCCGTGGATTTTGGACTGGACAGACTATTTAAAGACGTCTTATTAAAGTAGAAGGATAAATATTATATGAGCAGCATTAAACGATACGATACGAGCAAACAGTGGTACGCCATTCATACCTACAGTGGTTACGAAGAAAAAGTCGCCGAAAGCATCCGTCAGCGCGCGGACAGTCTTGATATGAGCGACAAGATCTTTGAAGTCCTAGTACCTAAAGAAAAGATGATCGAGATCAAGAACGGTAAGCGCCGGGTCGTAGAAAAGCGCATTTTCCAGGGCTACGTTTTGGTCCACATGAAGCTATCCGAAGACGCTTGGTATATCGTACGCAATACGCCATCTGTTACTGGCTTTGTCGGCTCTGGTACCGATCCAACACCTTTGGAGCAGGACGAAATCGAAAAGATTCAGAAGCGCATGGGCCTCGAGCAACCCAAGCACAAAATCGACTTTACGGTTGGCGAAATCGTTTCTATCACCGACGGTCCTTTTAAAGGCTTTGATGGCGCCATCAACGAAATTGACCCAGCCAAAGGCAAGCTCAAAGTTTTGGTTAATATGTTCGGCCGTGAAACTCCCGTCGAACTTGATGGCCTGCAGGTAAAACGAGTCTAAATTCTAAGGATTTGCTATGGCCGTAGAATTATGTACTTTAGGCATCACTATCTCCCACGATCTTATGATGGCTGATCAGAGACGACGAGCAATCGCAATCGATCCATCTGCCTAGGCTGGACAACAGGGGTAGTTTGTAGTACAATTAATCAGTTACGCACTTCTGTCTTATTCAATAACTAAGAAAGGGAAGGAGAGTCGCTGAAACACGCGGTTCGAAAATCACTATGGCAAAAGCAGTAAAAGCAAATCTAAAAATGAAGCTCAAAGGCGGCCAAGCCAGCGCGGCGCCGCCGGTTGGTAGTACCCTTGGTCAGTACGGTGTTAATATGATGGACTTCATTGGACCGTTTAACGACGCTACTAAAGACATGATGGGCCAGAACGTCACGGCGCACATCACTGTTTTTGACGACAAAAGCATGCAGTTCCGGGTTGTTGGTCCACCAACTGACGATCGCATTCGCGCCGAACTTGGAATTAAAAAAGGTTCAGGCAAGCCAAACAGCGAAAAGCTTCCTCAGAAGCTTAGCGATGCCCAGCTAACCAAAATCGCTACCGAAAAAGCCCATGACATGAATGCCGAAGACATCGACGCCGTCAAAAAGATGGTCGCCGGTACCGCTCGCTCAATGGGCGTGGAAATCGAGAGCTAAGATGGACAATATAAGAGGCACTAAAGAGGATCTACCTATTCATCCTGCTCCTGAAGCAGGAAATCAGCTGTCTATGCGCGAGAAAATAATTGGTGGCACAGTAGTGATCATCTCTGCGCTGATGGTCTACAAAGGCCTGAAGCCAAGTTTTGAGCCTCCGTACGCAGTAGACGCGGATTGGCTAATAAGTGGTGGCATCGGTCTCACCGCGATCGCAAGGTACAATCAGACACGTGAACAGCCCGAACAAGAATAATTAATTTGTGGGAGAGCTTACGCTCGCTAACACCACGAAAGGAACAATCATGGCTAAGACTAAATCAGAACTATTAGAAGAAGCGACCGCGTTAGGTATCGAAGTTGATTCCAAGACTAAAGTCGCCGAAATTCAGGCCCTTATTAATAACAGACAGATGACAGACGATGCTCCAAGCCCACCTGATGACACAGAGTTAGATGCTACCGACACCGAGGAGCCTAAGCTGGCCAAAGCCGGTAAGCGCAGCGCCAAAGCCTTAGAAGAAGCTGAAGCCAAAGTCGCCAAAGAAGAGCGTAAAGCTCAAGTCGCCGACGAAGCCGAAAAGCCAAGAGGTCCCGTATCTGTTACCCGTCCGCTGATAGAGCGCCGGGCTAAAGGCTTCCGTAAGTCTGCCGAATATTTAGAAGTCGGTAAACAATACAAGCTCGAAGAAGCAGTAGCTCTGGCCAAAAAGACTAGTCATGTTAAGTTTGACGCCACTGTCGAGATGCACATCCGTTTAGGTGTTAACCCCCGACACGCTGATCAGAACATTCGCGACAGCTTAGTCCTGCCTGCCGGAACTGGCAAAACCATCCGTATCGCCGTTCTAACAGAAGACATAGCCACCGCTAAAGCTGCTGGCGCCGATATCATCGGTACCGACGCGGTCTTCGCTGAGCTAGAAAAAGGCACGCTTAACTTTGATATCCTGATCTCAACTCCGCAGCTAATGTCTAAGCTCGGCAAATATGCCCGAACCCTGGGTCCGCGTGGCTTAATGCCTAATCCTAAGAGCGGCACGGTAACTACCGATATCGACAAAGCCGTCGCCGAGGCTAAAGCCGGCCGCGTAGAGTATCGTGTTGATACGACCGGTATAGTCCACTTGGGCGTTGGCAAAGTAAGCTTCACCGAACCGCAACTTCTTAAAAATGTCCAGGCCGTACTAGCTAGCATTAAGGCCAATAAACCCCAGAGCGTTAAGGGCAACTACTTCAAGGCGCTGCATATTACGACCAGTATGGGTCCTTCGATCACCGTTGAACTATCAGATATCAGCTAAAAACTGGAATAGATACAACTAGCTGTGCGATACTAGCAGAATGATACTAGCTGGCATAACCGGAAACATTGATAGCGGTAAGACTACTTTAGCTGGCTACATGTCGGATTGTTTACCTAGCTCAGCTCACTACGAAAGCTGGGAACTAATTGCCGAAGTAGCCAATTCGTTACGACTGGCGTCGCCATCTCACCCCACTTGGAGGGACAGGGAAGCTATCAATAAGTGGATTCAGGTCCTGCCGGAAATTCTTGAGACTACAACCCATAAAATCGTTGATTTTGACACTATCAAGCTAACCAAGGAGCGTATTGAAGCTCACCCCGAGCACTACACCAAGCTATTCGAATACCTTGAATTGATGGCCGCTCAACCCGAACTGCAGGCCGCGACCATCAGCGAGGCTACCAAAGACGCTTTTCGTAGCCTGTTGCAGTGGCTAGGCGGCTACCTGGCGCACACGGTCGGAGGTGACATCTGGTATAGCGAGCTAATCAGGCGGATTCAAACTGAAAACGATACCGACATCGTTACGATTGGCGGAGTTCGTTTTCCGGCCGACGCCATCTGCATAAGGCAAGCCGGTGGCTCAATCATCAGCATTCAGCGACCAGATATTGCCAGGCGTGACGAACAAGACCTAACCGAGCGGGAAGTCACGCTTATCACACCGGATTGCGGAATAATAAATAATGGCACTCTGGAACAGCTCAGAAAATGCGCCGCCAAAGTAGTGGCAGATTTGCAGACTCAAAACTTACAGTTAACCTACGCGGCAAGTAGTTTTAACGCTTGACTCGCATGCACCGTATCAAAGCGGTAGTGGTTCGTGAAAAGCCTGCCAAGCCACCCCTGTAGGCTATATAACTATCCTGCCACTCGGGTTTATACTTTGACTTAAAGCGATGAAGACCGGCAAACGAGTAAAACCTATCGCCACTGGTATAGGCGAACTTAAACGCCGCGTCAATCAAACTGGTTACTTTCTCGTCCGCGCTAAACCCGACCAACGGACAAAGGCCCAGGTTTAATTTTTGGTAACCGTCAGTAGTAAGATAATTAATGAAACCTAGCATCAAATAATCGTTAATATTACCTGGGCTGAGCTTGGTGTGTCTAAGCATGTCAAAATTTGCTTCAAGCTTATCAAAAGGCGCCGGTAACTTATTTAAAAAAGCTTGAATGGTGCCGGCGGCATCTCTGGCGACTAGCAGATCGCACTGCTGAATGTAGTCAGCGCTAAAGTAACCCAGCGCAAAACCACGCTCTACGCGGTCCCCGCTTGAAAGCCATTCATCGGATATAATTTTGAGACGTTCAATTATGGCTGGATGGTGGGGCGGGCTTAGTCTCTCGACGCTATAGCCACGCTTGTCGAACTTATTACCAATCTGTCGAAAGTACTTATTATTGCCTACTTGGTTATTGAAGCTTACTAGATCAATTATTGCTTCCTGGCCTATTTTTTGCAGGCTAAACCCGTGTTTTTCATAAAGTTTACGGTGTTTATCCTGAACGTGGATAAAAGCCGGCAGCCAGCCGTTATTAAAGCAAGCCTCGTTAAAGGCGTTCATTAAGCTAACGAATGTCTTAGGACTACCACAGGGATCGCCGAGACTAAGGGCTACACCCCTTGAAACGTGAAAGGCTAGGCCGCTGCTAGACATGCTATCAAAAAAATACTGCTTGTCATGCGGCCAAAGCTTAAAGAAGTCCTCGCTGGGAGCGCCATATTTATTAAGTAAACTAGCAATCTGCTTGCGGCCCGGCTCCTGATTCGCCAGGCGCCCACGTAGTGGTTGAAACAGAGACAGCAGGATGTACCCAAAAGACGCGATACTTACGAATGACAGCGATTCCACGAATAAGTCAGAGCGCTTGGTGTAAGCGTGGAGCGGTTTACTCGTTGTCAGATCAAATTGATCGATAGTGTAATGAATGGCCGTAGGCATACCGATCTCCTGATGAAAATCCGTAGTATCCATAAGACTGAAGCCTACGACTCCGTAAAATAAGCTGGCCATGATAATTACCGCGCTAAATTTCGCAGCGCTCCGAAAGCCTTGTATATCACTTCTAACCACGAATTCTTTCTCCAGAATAAGCAGCGGTACCAGCACGAACAAAGGTACCAGCACGGATCCAGCCAGTTGATGTAAAGTAATAGTGCTATCGGCACGAGCATGGATAAGTAGATCGGCCACGTTAAGGCCTAGATAAAAAGTATAAGCCAGTACGGCAACTAGCCAGGCAGTCCGCTTTTGACGCCTGATTTGAGTCGCCACGTAAACCAAACTTATACCAATTAACAGTGGCAAATCGGCTACGATCGAGCTTATTCTAGCGCTATGATGGATAGCAACCTGATCCAACAAAGTGCTTGCCAGAATGTATAAGCCGTGCAGGGCTATAATTACGCCCAACAGCCGTACTTTGGATATCGGGCGGGATAATATGTTACTACTAATTTTTCTTATCATGTTCGTACATTGTACTAAATTAAATGATGTCGCGGTCCGCTCAAGCAAGCATTACCAGTTATAAACACCTATTTGCGTAAAAATCACATTGTTATTGTACTTGCTTAAATAAGGGTCGCTCAATTACAATTAGGACAAAGTTTTGGAGGAGTAGCGTGGGAGTTTATAGCAACAAGCAGATTAAAGCGGCTCTCGATGAGGGACATATTGTTTGTCATCCGTTCGATCCAAAACACATTAGCCACGCCAGCCTGGACATAACTTTGGGCTACCATTTTTACCGCATGGAGCGGATGAATGACCGCACCATCTATAATCCTTTCGACAAAGAAGACGTCGAACGCTACTTCGATGGCCCCTACAAAGCCATGCCCCATGGTGAGTGGTGCAAGTTAAACGGTTTTAAGCCGGTGGCCAACATTCCTCTCGACCACCCCGTTATTAGCCTCAAGCCACGAGAACGTATACTTGCCCATACCCATGAATTTTTTGGGATTAAGCCGCCCGGCGCCTACGAAGTAAAGTCCCGTTCTAGCTGGGGACGCAACGGTATAGCTGTTTGTTTTGATGCCGGTTGGGTTGATCCGGGCTATATTAATCGTCTAACTCTAGAGATTTATAACCTTAACGAGCGTGAAACTATATTATTGCCGGTTGGCGAGCGCATCGCCCAGGCGGTATTTGTCGAAACCGGCGAAGTCGAAGGTAACTACGGCCAGGGCCGTGACGATGATTTTAGTGGTAAATACCAGCAAGGCACCGATCTCGATATAATTATTAAAACCTGGTCACCAGACATGATGCTACCAAAAGCCTACAAAGACGTCCGATCCATGCCAAAAAAAATAGAGGGCCTGGCATATGAATAAAGGCAAGTACATCGTACTCGAAGGTCCTGAGGGCGTTGGTAAGACTACTCAGCTAAACGAGCTGACGCGCCGGCTGCAAGCAGCCGGATTACCGGTACGCACGCTGCGCGAACCAGATAGCCAAAGCGACCTTACCGCCCGAGCCATACGCCAGCTAACTCAGGATCCGCGCTATCCTATGAATACTCGGACTGAAGTTTTGCTCTATAACGCCGCTCGCGCCCAGAGCCTCCAAGTTATTAAGCAAAGTACCGAACACGGAGTTACTTGTATAGTCGATCGCAATTATCTTACGACGCTGGCCATTCAGTATTACGGTAGGGGTGACGTTCCCGACTATCAGACCATAAATAATATTATTGCTTTCGCGGTTGGTGACATGGAACCAGATATGACGATCGTGCTCGACGCCCCCGTAAACGTCCTACGGGAACGTGTCGGTGATCGTTACCAAGGTGAGCGATTCGATAACTTGGATGACGCTTTTCTGGAGCGCGTACGTGCCGGCTACTTGTGGGAAGCCAAGCAACGTAATTTGCCGGTTGTTTTTGCCACGGACACATCTGATGTTGTCGCCAATAACATCTGGAAGCTAGTCTCCGCGGAATTAGCCGTCCGAGACACTACAAAGGCCGCGTCGACTGTCGCGCCGGCTTCAATCAAAGAAGTCATAAATCAAAAAGAGATACCAGCTCCGCATAAGCCGCCAGTCAAGACTGAGCCGGCGACCCAAAGTAAGTCAGACACGTCAATTGACTCCGACGAACCACTTATAGACAAAGGCGAAAAAGGCATAACTATTACCAAAGCCGGCGAAACTTATTTGGCAGAAGCTGTCACCAGCGTCGATGGCAACGTCTACGCTTTTACGGATAAGCTAAGTCCTATTACAATTGCCGCCGCCATGGCCCGACTCAGTCGTCGCGGCGATGATATGCGCATTACGATTCTTGATGAATTCGCTAACAAAGTCGGTAAAGATTCGCAGTTGCTTCAAAGAGTTATCACGGCTTATGGCGATGATTCGGTACAACAACTTGGCGGACTCCACTTCGTAGTAGAAAATGCTTCCAATCTGTTAACAAAAAAACTTGAATGGGGTCGTCTGGCCTCTTATCTCGAGCAATCAACCCGTTATATTTATTTTGACCAGACGGATGTTAATGGTAAGTACCGCTACCACACTCCCGAGCAGCTCAAACCGAGCGTCAAAAAAGATTATAACGCGGCTATGGACAGCATCTTCGGACTATACTCGACTATGGTCCGCCGCTTAACGGAGTACGTGCAAGCCAAGTCATCAGTGCCAGAGAAAGAGCGCGACCTTGCCTGGAAAGGCGCTACCAGAGCCCAGGCTTGCGATGCCATTAGAGCAGTACTACCTGTGGCCACTAAGTCGACAGTTGGCGTTTTTGCCTCCGGACAAGCCCTGGAAAGCCTAATTATGCACTTACTTAGCGATGATTTGCCAGAAGCCCGGACTACCGGCGAAGACTTGCTCAAACAGGGTAGAGCCATAGTCCCAATGTTCCTGGAGCGAGCTGACAAGCCAGAAAGAGGCGGAGCGGCTGTTGCCTATAGCGCCAACACCCGGCATGCTGTCCAAAAACTAGCCAAGGAGTACCTGGCCGGCACACATGCTCCAACCGATACGGAACCAGTCACCCTGGTCGATTACTGGCCTAAGAATGAACTCGCGCTGGTTCCCGACATGGTCTACGAACACAGTAGCCTACCTCTCCATCAGTTACAGACATCTGTTGCTACCTGGCCCTACGATAAGCGACTTGAAGTTTTTCATGCCTACATGGGAGAGCGGCTCAACAGGCGACATCGTCCCGGCAGAGCCATAGAAAAGGCCCACTACAGCTGGGATCTGGTTTGCGACTATGGTATCTTCCGCGACTTGCAACGACACCGCATGGTTGATGACCTAAGCTGGCAACTCCTAACACCCCGTTATGGCTACGAGGTGCCTGATCTGGTGGAAGAAGCCGGCCTAACAGAGCAGTTCGAAGCTTGCTTCGACATTAGCCTAAAACTGTATAGCCTTTTACAGCAAGCTGGCTACCATCTTGAAGCTCAATACGCCACGCTGCTCGGTCATCGCATGCGCTGGAAAGTAACCTACAATGCCCGCGAAGCTTTCCACCTGCACGAACTACGAACCAGCCCACAGGGCCATCCTGGCTACCGCAAGCTAGTTCTACAGATGCACGAAAAGCTAGCCGAAGTTCATCCTCTAATGGCCGAAGCCATGAAGTTCGTTAACACCGGCGAAGACGAAGAATTAACCCGCCTGGCAGCCGAGCGCTACACTCAATTCAAACTCCAACAATTCGACAAAAAATAACTATTGTTCGGCAAGGAAAATATATAAGGACGGAACCGCCAGATCATCCATAGCCTGATCTAAGCGTTCTAGGCGATCTGCTTGTGCTGGGTTTAGATCATTTGTCTGCTCTGGTGTCAGCTCAAGCGTGACAACGAGTGGATTCACGTAATAACCCGTTTTAAAGCGTTCAAGTTCCTTGAGCGCTTCAGTGGTATTTTCTTCTTCAGCAATAACATCGGTCATAAAAATAGCTGCCACCTTAGCACCAAAGTCTTTGCCTCTACTACGAACATTTAAAACGAAGTGGGCTGGATCTTCATCTTTAGGTACTTCGGCGATGGATGCTTCGTAAGGCCTATGTAGTATGCGGCCGGAAGACAAGCTTGCCTTTTTGCTATGAATTTCATACTCGGCGAAGCTTTCAACCGCAGCGTCAATCGCGTCTTCCGCGGCCGTGCGTGCTAAGTTTTTAGCGTCAGCGCGAGTTTTAAGCGCGTTCTTTATAGCCTCATACGGCAATGTATGTCTTCCTCTGTTCGTAAATGATGCTTGCTCAATTGTAGCCATAAAAAAACTCCTGAGTTTCCTCGGAGTGCCTGTTTACGTTTATCTCTCTTGCAAAGGCACTCCAACTATTCATAAATCATAAACGCCACGCGCTTATTGCAGCCGTTAGCGTTTAGATTGATAGTTGGTGTACTTGTTTTCACAGTCATGATTATACTCTGCTTCTGCTTATTGTCAATATTAGCGGTTGACAAGGCTTTTTTGCTGTGTAAATATGGTTACATGTTCAATAAGCTAGCACTCGTCAAGGTGGTCATTCTCAATCGCTAAACAGCGGGTAGCTTTTACATATTTAACAAAATAAAGCAGCTCCCGCGAAACCGGGAGCTTTTTTAATACAAGGAGAGGATAGTTATGTTTCATAATAGAGAGTTAGAAGAGGCTACGTTCGAGGAATTCGCAACGGCGCGTTTATTAGAAGATAGACCGCAAAGTCAAGGCGAGCAACCAACCGCAGCAAACGATACCGATATGGGAATCAGACTACAGTGGCTTGCCACGCACCACCCCGTTGGCTTTGAGCTGGAAACCTCGCCAACCGTAGTCAATTACGATACGATCAAGCACATAAATTAATATTTAGGACAGTCGATCATGAAAAAGCACCAACCATATGACGCCTATCCCAGAGGTAAAGAAATAAGAACTTTTATCAAAGGCAGCTGGCGGGAGAAAGAGTACGCCAAGCCAGGAGGCCAGAGATTTTACGAGCCCATTCCATTTGCTGATCGCTTGGAACGTACTCCATTAGACCAGCAAAGCGTAGAGCATATAGGCGAGCTACTCGTAGCAGGTGAAGCTAAGCAGGCAGAAGCCGCGCCACCACATGTCGTAGCGGATCAAGAGCTAGCCGTGGCTGGTTGACCCCTGAGCCCTTATTTGCTACAATTACGTTAAGTTGCCAGAGACAGCGACGGTTCGTAAGAACTTGATAAAGTCGCCAAGGTACAAACTATTTATTTTGTTTGGCAACGACCACAGGATTCTGGTCGATACCTGTTATAACTAACACCCCTCGGAGATAATGCATGGCATTAACCAAAAATCAGAAGCAAGACCAAATCAGCGAAGTATCTGATTTGCTCAAGTCTTCAAAAATGACAGTCGTCGCCAAGTACGAAGGCACGACCGTTAAAGCCCTGCAAACCTTGCGCCGAGACGCCAAGGCAAACGGCACTAAAGTAAAAGTCGTCAAGAACCGCTTGGTTATTCAAGCTATCAAGTCGACAGCAAGCCTTAAAGACACCGACACCAGCAGCCTGACCGGTATGCTTCTTTACGCCTTTAACGGCGAAGACGAAGTAGCCGCCGCTCAGATACTTAACACTTTTGCTAAGCAAAATCCCACCTTGGAATTTATAGGTGGAATTAGCGCCGATGGCACTTTTGTAAGTGCCGCTGACGTCAAAGCCTTGGCAGGCCTGCCAGGCAAGAATCAGCTTATCGCTGGCCTGATTAACACCCTCAACGCGCCAGTCAATGGTGTTATGAGCGGTCTATCAGGTAATCTTCACGCTATGCTTGAAGGTGTTGCCTCTAAAGCCACGGCTTAGAAGAACTATTAGAATAATTAACTTACGAAGGAACTACACAACATGGCAGATTTAAAGAAAATCGCGGAACAACTAGTCGGTCTTACCGTACTAGAAGTTAACGAACTGGGAACAATACTTAAAGACGAATACGGCATTGAGCCAGCAGCCGCTGCCGTAGCAGTCGCCGCGGCACCAGCTGATGGTAGCGCTCCAGCCGAAGACGCCAAGAGCGAATACACCGTCATGCTTAAAGATGCCGGCGCTCAAAAAGTCGCGGTCATCAAAGCAGTTAAAGACATCACCGGTCTAGGCCTTGGTGAAGCTAAAGCTATCGTAGACGGCGTTCCAAAGGCAGTTTTGGAAGCCGCTAAAACCGAAGACGCTGAAGCAGCCAAGAAAAAGCTTGAAGAAGCTGGCGCTACAGTCGAACTAGTCTAAGTTTAGTTTTAAACAAATAAAAAAGAGGTCCGGTGGGCCTCTTTTTTATTATGTTTTATTAATAGCGCTTTTGCGCAATACGCGCGTAATCGCAAACGTTAGGATCTCTAGAACAGCCGCTAAAGCCAGCGATCCATAGAAGATCGAAAATAGGGTATTATGAATGCTCATCTGTATCTGTTTTGTAAAGATCGGCACGGAAGCAAGGAGCAACACCAGAGTGAGCAGGCGCATGATGGTTTTCATAAAGTTAGCGCCCTCAAAAATCGTACCGCGGACTCTGTCGCCATCTCTTCTTAACTCTACGACCGTGCTTATTTGCAGCAATAAAATAATCAGGAAAATCATGATCCAGAGAACAATTTTAAAGGCGGCAATGCTTTGAGCGCCTACGTCTTTTAGGTCATTACTGTAAATGAAAGATTGAGCCACCATTAGGAAAGAAAAGATTTCCAGAAGACTTTTGTTCTTATCAAAGTAGCCGTAGAGCCAGGAAATGTTGCTTTGAACGAATTTTCTCATCATCTAGAGTATACTCGACAAACATGATTTATAGTATTAAAACTCATGTTTTACATCTTATTACTTAAACGATCGAAAAACTTATCCACAGATACACTAGTAACCTTTGACATGAATAGAAGTTCGTGTTATTTTTAAGTGGAAAGTGTACCCACATAAACACTTAGTATGAGAGACAGACATAAAGTTATGCCAGACATTCCAGACAAACAAGTTAAGCGCCTACGAGCTTTAATACAAGAAGCCGAGACCAACCTCGCCGCGGCGACTGAATTACTTATCAGTCTAGTTGGTGATGACGAACGAATGGCCCCTGTAGCCCGAGAAGACACTCTAGGTAAAGTTATAGAAGGTGTTTTCGACGGCCAAAATATGGTCGGTTCAGACGGTAAAACTTATCCGGTACCGGCAAACTACGCTAGCAAATCTAAACTAGTCCAAGGCGATATCCTTAAGCTCACCATCGCGGAAGACGGCGCGTTCTTATACAAACAAATTGGTCCGATCCCTCGTAAGCAGGTTGTCGGCACGCTCATACTCGAAGCCGGCCACTATTTCGTGGACGTTGGCGGTCGTAAACTACGCGTCTTACTTGCCAGCGTAACTTATTTCAAAGCCAAACCGGGTGATCAGGTGAGCGTCAACGTCCCAGAAGACGACTCCGCTGCCGAATGGGCCGCCCTAGAAGCCGCTCTGTAATTAATACATTCGTTTTTATACCCCTATCGATCTATAATAGATAGACTATGGGACAAGCACTCTATCGAAAGCACCGGCCTAAGAGCCTGTCCGAAATTGTCGGGCAAGAGCATATTACTCAAACACTGAGCAAAGCTGTCAAGCAGGGCAAGATAAGCCATGCTTATCTGTTCACGGGTCCTCGCGGTGTCGGTAAGACGTCTATCGCCCGAATAATGGCCCATCAAATAAACGATCTGCCATACACCGACGATAGCTCACATATTGATATTATCGAGATTGATGCTGCCAGTAATCGTCGTATCGACGAAATCCGGGAGCTTCGCGACAAAGTTTATGTAGCCCCGACCAGCGCGAAGTACAAAGTCTATATCATTGACGAAGTCCACATGCTCACCAAGGAAGCCTTTAACGCCCTTTTAAAGACGCTAGAAGAACCGCCGGCACATGTAGTTTTTATATTAGCCACCACCGATGCTCATAAGTTACCCGATACAATTGTTAGTCGAACCCAACGCTTTAGCTTTAAGCCGGTTGATCAAACTAAAATCGTTGATCACTTAAAAAGCATAGCTAAGACCGAAGACATTACCGTTAGCGACGACGCCCTACGGTTACTGGCGTCTCACGGCGAGGGAAGTTTTAGGGACAGTATTAGCTTGCTGG
>CAZQPT010000002.1:24591-33303 GCA_964595295.1 uncultured Candidatus Saccharibacteria bacterium
CGGTTACTGGCGTCTCACGGCGAGGGAAGTTTTAGGGACAGTATTAGCTTGCTGGATCAAGCTAGTAGCACCGCTAAGAAACTTGAGCTCGATGACGTGCAAAACCTACTCGGCATACCACCCTCGGAGTCCCTAACGACACTAATGGATATAATTACCGGCTCAGATACCAGCGCGACATTAATGAGCAATATTAATAACCTTTACGATCATGGCTTTCAGGCGGCGGCCATTGCCAAGCAACTGGCTCAGATTATACGTAATCAAATCATGAATAACGAACTCGTGTTGCCGGCGGAGCAAGTCTTTTCGCTGCTGGATCAACTCATTGAAGTTCCAATAGCCCACAATCCGGAGCGATATTTAGAAATTTGCTTGCTTCGAGTTCATAATTTGAACAACCCCGAGCCTTCGCCTGTAATAGCTAAACCTGCGCATAAGGTAACTAAAACAGACGAGCCAGCTGTCGCTCAAGAAGTTAAACCGCCCAAGCAAAAACCAGAGCCAGAAGTCAAAGCCCAAAACGAAGCTATCGAAAAGGCCGAACCCGAGGTAATCATAGAAGAGGTCGTGGAGGTTCAAAAAGAACATGACATTGATGATACTTTGTGGCCAAAAGTCCTGTTAGCTCTCAAGCAAAAACATAACACCGTATATGGTGTAGTCCGGATGGCGGAACCATCTTTTACGGATGATAGGCTACGATTGGCATTTAAGTTCGCTTTTCATCAGAAGAGGATTGGCGAGGCCGCGAACAGAAAGTTGTTGACTGATATTATAACTGAGCTCACTGGCAAACCGCTAAACATCGAGTGTGTTTATGATAAGTCCGCGGTCGCGCCACATATAACAGTTAAAAACGTCCCTCCAACAGATAGTAAAGAGGTTATGGCCGATATTTCAGCCATAAGCAATATTTTTGGTGGCGGTGAACTGTTAGAATCATAGCTATGGAACCAAATACTGTTAGCGGAACACCGCCACAGAATCTTGAAGCTGAAGCCAGCCTATTAGGTGCTTTGCTGATTGATACGGACGCCATCGTTAAGATAGCTGACTCCGTAACGCCCAGTGACTTTTTTGACTCACGACATTACCGTATATACGAGGCGATTAGCCAGCTCTACGAACATCACGAAGCAATCGACGTTTTAACACTAGCCGACAAACTACGTAACAACGGTAATTTGGACAGCGTTGGCGGTCCGTCATACCTGACAGAGCTTACAAACTTCGTGCCAACAGCCAGTCATGTCGAACAGTACGCCGAAATTGTCGCTCAAAAAGCACTGCGCCGCCGCCTGATAGCCGTATCCAAAGATATGGTGGCCTTAGGCTACGACGAGTCTAAGCAACTAAGCGAACTCGTAGAAGAGGCCGAGACTAGGCTATTCGAAGTCAGCCAAAATCACGTTAAGCAAGATTTGATAAGCCTGGAAACCATTTTGGCCGAGAGTTTTGATCGTCTCGACGATCTGCACAAAGACAAACAAAAAATTCGCGGGGTCCCTACTGGGCTTAAAGATATCGACAATATATTGGCTGGCTTCCAAAAATCTGACCTAATTATTCTGGCTGCCCGGCCATCTATGGGCAAGTCGGCTCTAGCCTTAAACTTCGCGCACAACATCGCCGTTCAAGCCGAATTGCCAGTTCTTATGTTCAGTATGGAAATGAGCAAAGAACAGCTGGTAGACCGTTTACTGTCTATGGAGTCCGGTGTTGATGCCTGGGCACTGCGCACCGGCAATTTAACTGATGCTGATTTTGAAAAAATTGGTCAGGCCATGGGTACTCTTAGCGAAGCTCAGATCTATATCGACGATTCACCGGGCATAACTATGAGCGAACTCCGTACCAAAGCCCGTCGCGAAGCCCACAAGCGACCCCTGGGCCTAATTATAGTCGACTACTTGCAGCTTATGAGCGGTGGTAGTCGCTATGGCGGCGATAGTAACCGTGTTCAGGAAATATCTGAGATATCACGAGGCCTTAAAGGCATTGCCCGCGAACTAAACGTACCGGTACTGGCGCTTAGTCAGCTAAGCCGATCCGTTGAAAACCGCAGTCCGCAAATACCTCAGCTATCAGACTTGCGCGAATCAGGCTCAATCGAGCAGGATGCCGACGTGGTGGCCTTTATCTACCGCGAGGAATATTATAATCCTGAGACTGATCGCAAAAAGCTTACCGACATATTTATCAAAAAACACCGTAATGGTCCGGTTGGAAACGTAGAATTATACTTCGATAACGAGAAACAGCGGTTCCGTTCGGTCGACTCCAGGCATTCCGATCCATTTACAGGCTAGAGTAAAGTCCCGGCTCAGGCTATAATAGCTAAATAGCTTATGAAAAACATTAGTAAAATCCGTAAATATTTACGTCAAGACGCCCGTTTTTTAATAATTGCCATGATTATTGCCGCGGGTCTGGTCTTTATTTTGCTGTACAAACTACGTACCTTAGCAGGTGGCCTGAGCAGGAATGAAGTTGACGCTACAAGCGTTGCCGTGGGTTGGCATGGCATATATCACCAGCCGTTATATTTACCGCTTAACTTGGTTCGGTCGGTGATTTTCTATATTGACCCGAGTCATGGTGACCTGTTATCCAGATTACCGAACGCCATTTTTGGCGGCATGACCATCCTTACGTTTACCTGGCTTATACGACTATGGCATGGCCCACGTACGGCTATATTCGCTGGCTTATTGTTCGCCACCAGCGCCTGGGTACTTCATGCCAGCCGCTTAGCGAGCTTTGACGTTTTATATCTTTGGACAATCCCGACTCTGCTGCTAACTCACGTTCAGCTTCATCGCAAAAGTACTAAACCCCTTATTTTTTATGGCAGCATGCTAACCTGGGGCCTCCTATTATATGTCCCGGGTGTTGTCTGGCTGGTGGCAGCTAACATGTTCCTGCAACGCAAAGCTATAATCAATGGCTGGCGTCATTTTTCTAAGCCCTGGCAACACGCATTATACGTGCTATCTGGGATAGGCTGGTTACCGTTATTAATTATTGGCTTAAGCCGGGCCGGCAACTTACGGGCATGGCTTGGGCTACCAGACAACATCGCGGATCCAGCAGGACTCTTAAAACAATTCGTGGGCGTGTTCGTTCATATGTTCCTGCGGGGGCCTCAGTACCCAGAAATCTGGCTGGAAAGAGCGCCGCTCTTGGACGTATTTACGCTTATTATGTGCTTGCTTGGTATTTATTTTTACGCGAGGCACAGAAGCGTCTCGCGCGCCAGATTATTGGGCACCTTTATGGGCATAGGTATTATCTTAGTCGCGCTCGGCGGCCCAGTCGGCATAAGTCTGTTAGTCCCTATACTTTACATCGCTGCGGCTACCGGCATAACTTTCTTTTTGCATGACTGGATGAGAGTTTTTCCATTGAACCCTATAGCCCGGGGATTAGGCGTTGGCCTGATACTTATCGCGGTCGGACTAGCTTGTACGTACAACGCGCGAGCTTATTTTATTGCCTGGCCGCACAATTTGATCACGCAGGCCATTTTTCAGTATCACCGCTAGATGCGAATTGGTTACAAAACTGGTATACTATAACTAATCAACAGGGAGAAATACTATGAGTCGATTTGACCAGGCCAAGATGTTAATGCGCGTAAAGAAAATCCAGAACGAGCTGCAAAAGCAGGTTATAAGCATAGAAAAAGGCGACGGCGCCGTTAAGGTTGAGATCAGTGGTGATCAAAAACTTAAAAAAGTTCGAATTGACCCAGACTACGTGGACCTGGAAGATATTGGCCAGTTGGAACGCTGGATCGAAGACGCGGTTAAGGACGCCATCAGCGAGAGTCAAAAAGTGGCCGCCGAAAAGATGCAGCCAATGATGGGTGCCCTCGGTAACCTTGGTCTCTAGATCGCATTAAAATATAAGGCTAACCGGAAACAAACATGACTATTTTACCTCCAGCGCTACAAGATGTTATTGACGCGCTTGGCTTGTTGCCAGGAGTCGGTCCAAGGACTGCCGAACGCTACGCCTACTATCTGGTGCGTCATGCCAGCGACTCACCACAGAAGATAGCCGCCGCCCTGCAAGAATTGCATTCCGGCATTGGCTACTGTACTAAAACATTCGCGCTCGTGCCAGCCGGGCAGGAACTATCTGATCTTTATACTGACCCCCGGCGCGACAAAACTATCGTGGCGATCGTAGCCGAGCCTTTCGATGTAGTTGCCCTGGAAAAAACCAATCAGTTTAAAGGAACGTACCATGTGCTAGGCGGCTTAGTTTCACCAATTGATGGCATCACGCCAGAACAGCTGCATATTAATGAACTTATCCAGCGAATCGACGAAGATAAAGTAACAGAGATCATTCTGGCCACAAATGCCAGCGTCGAAGGCCAGTCCACCGCCTTATACATCCAGCAACAGATAGGCGACCGTCCGGTTAAGGTTACCCGCCTGGCTCGCGGCCTACCAATTGGCGTCGATCTGGAGTATGCTGATCAGATCACACTTAGCAGCGCGCTTGAAGGGCGTCAGACCTTTTAAGCAAGCGTTATGCCTACTACTTACGACCAAGCCACCCAAATTCAACAAATTATAAATGACGCTAATAAAATCGTTATTGTTCAGGCCGACAATCCGGATGGCGATAGCCTGGGCAGCGCCTTAGCAATGGAACTTATACTGGCGGATATGGGCAAGGAGCCTTACCTGTATTGCGCGGTCGACATGCCCGGCTATTTGCGCTATTTAACTGGTTGGGACCGGGTTCAAAAAGACTTGCCTAATCAGTTTGACGCCAGTATTATAGTTGACGCTTCAACTATGACTCTTTTCGAAAAATTAGCCGACTCCGGCCAGCAAGGCTGGATCAGCGCCAAGCCCTGTATAGTCCTCGACCATCATCAAACAGTCGATAACTTAATACCGTTTGCCACGGTAACAATTAACGATCATGGCCGGGCTTCGGCTGGCGAACTTATATACATGCTAGGGGAGCAGCTGAAATGGAACGTATCAAACCTGGCTAAAGAATTTCTGATGACCTCTATTTTAAGTGACACGCAAGGACTGACCAATCAGTTAGCTTCCGCCGTGACCTATCACGTGATGGGAGAAATGATAGAAGCTGGCGTCGACCGCTCCCGTCTTGAAGAGTTACGTCGAGAGTACGGTAAAATGCCCGAGGCAATTTTCCGTTTTAAGGCCGTCCTTATTACGCGTACTAAATTCGCGGCCGATGGAGCAATCGCCAGCGTGCTTATTCCTCAGGACGATATCAATCAGTACAGTCCGCTATACAATCCGGCTCCACTAATTCAAAACGATTTACTCCAAGTAACAGGGGTAAGGGTAACAATAGTTTTCAAACGCTATGATGATGGCAAAACCACGGCCGCGATTAGGTCTAATAACACAGCCCCGATCGCCGCCGAGCTGGCTGAGCACTTTGGAGGCGGTGGACACGCTAATGCCAGTGGCTTTAAAATTACCAAGGAGCGCCCCTTCGAAGACATAAAAACCGAGTGTATTAGCTTTGCTAGCGAATTACTTGCTAAACTAGATACAGATGAAAATATACAACACGCTTACACGACAGGTTGACGAACTCAAACCATTATCCGCCCCGACAGTAACCGTCTATACTTGTGGGCCTACGGTTTACGACTATGCCCACATCGGCCACTGGTTCAACTACGTACGTATGGACACTCTTATCCGCGTGCTGGTGGCTAATAAGCTACAGCCAAAGTGGGTTATGAACATTACTGATGTTGGCCATCTGGTGAGTGACGCCGATCATGGTGAGGATAAACTAGAGAAAGGCGCTCGCCGCGAAGGCAAGACTGCCTGGGAAATCGCTGAGTTTTATACGGACGATTTTCTTAAGAGCATGCGTCAGTTAAACATACTTAAGCCACATCATATCACCAAAGCGACCGAGCATATCGAAGAACAAATCGAGCTCATCAAAACCCTGGAATCTAAAGGCTACACTTACGTTATAGACGACGGCGTCTACTACGATACTAGTAAATTTGAAGGCTATGCTAGCTTTGCTCGATTAGACCTCGACGAACAGCAGGCCGGTGCCCGCGTAAGCTTTAATCAGCAGAAACGTAACGCCTCGGATTTTGCTCTTTGGAAGTTTTCACCGCGAGATCACAGCCGAGACATGGAATGGGAAAGTCCGTGGGGTAAAGGTTTTCCTGGTTGGCACATTGAGTGCTCGGCCATGAGCATGAAATATCTGGGCGAAACGCTCGACATTCATACCGGTGGAATTGATCATATACAAGTCCATCACACCAACGAAATCGCCCAAAGCGAAGCCGCTACCGGCAAACGCTTTGCCAACTATTGGTTCCACGGTAATCACGTTATGGTTGACGGCGAAAAGATCTCAAAGAGTTTGGGTAATGGCATACGCGTCCAAGAAGTGATCGAAAAGGGCATTCCGGCCCAAGCAGTACGCCTTCACATCCTGGAATCTCATTATCGAAGTCAGTCCAAGTTTAGCTGGGACAGCCTGGTCGCCGCCCATAAACGCTTAAAAGATTACGAAGCAATGGCCGATTTGCGCTGGCAAGCCCGAGACGACGCTCCTGAATTCGACTACACTGAACCGACTCAGCGTATCTTAAAACAAATGAGTAATGACTTAGATACGCCGGCGACGCTAGCCTTTTTAAGTCAGTTGGAAACCAGGCTTTCAGAAAATCTGATACGAACCTCGGAGCTACCTCAGCTTGGCGACTTTTTAACATTCATTGATGATGTACTAGGTCTTAAGCTCAGCGCCCGGCCAGACATTAGCGATGACCAGAAACAGCTAATCAAACAGCGTCAAGAGGCTCGAGACAGCAAGGACTGGGCCAAATCAGATCTTATGCGCGATCAACTTATCGAGCAGGGTATAGGAGTACGAGATACTACCTCCGGCCCGATCTGGTTTAAGCCGTAGTTGCTTCCTTAAACTCAGGACCGCTGATAATCTTTTTTTGGCGTAAGTATTCAAGAATGGCAATACGAACGCAACCAGCTACTGGAATTGCTACTAGGCCCCCTACCAGGCCACCAAAGCTCACGCCGATGACAACGGACATGAACACCAGCAACGGGGACATATCTGTCGAGTTAGCTTGAATCCGCGGTTGTATTAAAATGTTTTCGAGCTGTTGATAAAGTATGTAGTAGGCCAGAATAATTATTGCCGCGCTAGTTGAGTCAAATAGGGCTACAGTCGTGATAATTACGGCGCCAATCGTATGTCCGACCATTGGGATCAGTCCGCAAATAAATATAATAACCATTAAGGCTACGGGATAACCAATACCTAGAATTAGGACAGCCGGCATTATAAGTACCGCGGCCAGAGCAGCCAGAATTACTTGGCCGTTGACGTAGCCCTGAATAACACGATACATATCTCGCGCTAATTGATCGGCTACTTTGTGGTTTTTATCCGGTATAACCTCACGTACGAACCTAATCCAAGCCGGGCCCTCTATGAGCATCATGAATGTTAGCACTAAAATCGTTAACAACGAGAAAATGCTGCTACCTACGCGCTGAACGGTAGAAAACGCGCTGCCACCAATGTTTTTGAGGCGTGCCGATAACTGATTAGAAATACTGTCTACTTGTTTCTGTAGCTTGTGATCCCTTATAAAGCGTCCTGTGGTGCTGTTTTGGCCTCGAAAATCGCGGATTAGCTTTGGAGCCGCCGTGGCAAAGTTCTCGGTTTGCCTGACTAAGGGTGGGGCGATACTGGCTATAAAGCCTCCCAATAGCAAAACGACTATCAAAAAAGATAAAACGGTGGCCAGGGTGCGGCTGCCCTTACGCTTACCGGGTAAGCGTCGACTAAGCGCGTGCACTGGGCCGTTTAAAGCCAAGGCCAGAAAGAACGCGGTAAAAACGAGCAATAGGGCATGAGCAGCCTTATGTACGGCTATTAAGAGGGCTATGGTACCTACTGTGAGTAGCGCCAGACGGATAAAGGTCTCCGTAGTAATAGTTATGGCGACTTCTGGATATTTATCATGATTATCAGATTTGCGGAGGCTAAACATGGCTTTATTATCTATGGATCGCGCCGTTTAAGCAATGCTTTGACGTAAATATCCTGAAGTTGTTTGCCAACAAGCTCCACGTCGAACTGTTTAGTGTATGTTTTGCCCCAGTCGGACATCCGTTTACGGGATGACTTGTCGGTCATGTATTTCGCGATTTTTATGGCTAGAGCGTCGGCATCCTTAGGATCAAATAACAACTGTGGCTGGGTATTGAGTACGGATCTATAGCCCGGGTTATCACCGGCCAAAACAACAGCCCGCCCACTGGCCATGGCTTCCAACAGTACTATGCCGAAGCTTTCGCCACCACTGCTTGGAAAAACAGAAATATCTGCCGAAGCGTAGTAGCCCGGCTTGTCTTCTTCGGTGACAAAGCCTGTAAATTCAACTTTTTCTTTCATGCCTTGCTGAGCGACGTACTCTCGTAACGATGGCTCCAAATGGCCTCTGCCACAGATCACAACTCTAAATTTAGGCAAATCTGTTCGCTTAGACAGTCGGCTAACAGCCTCCAGGAACAATTGACAACCCTTTCTCGGTACCAGGCGTCCCAGGAACAAAATCGTCAGAGTGTCATCGTCGTACTTTTTAAAAGGCTTGGCCTTATTAAATCTGGGGTATTCAAGAACATTTGGCGAGAC
>CAZQPT010000002.1:33403-35443 GCA_964595295.1 uncultured Candidatus Saccharibacteria bacterium
TAAGTCCAGCCGGCGGGCAAATTCCTGGGCGTCGGTAGGATTAACGATAGATAAGGCGCCGAGTTCCTGCATAACATCCGAGTAGCCGGAATTATTACCAGCCACGCAGACTACTCCAGTCGCCATGGCCTCAAGTAGAACGATTCCGAAGCTTTCGCCGAATATGGCTGGCGAGCAGAATATGTCAGCTTCGGCTAGCAGTTGCAGTTTAAGTTCCTCTGTTACGTAGCCTAGGAAGCTTACGTTAGGCAAGCGCAAATCTTCGGCTAGCAGCTCAAGCTTTTCACGGTCAGGGCCATCACCGGCAATCACTAGTTTTATGTCGGGATTATCCTGAGATAGGAGTTGATAAGCCTGTAGCAAATACTTGACGCCCTTGCGACGCTCCAGGCGACCTACGAACAAAATGGTTTTAGTTTTGGTTTTCTTCATTGTCTTACCATTGTGATATTTTTTAAGGTTGATGCCATTAGGAATGATGGTGATTGGCTCGTCCGTTAAGCCGGCTACGTACTCGGCACCCGAATCCGAGACAGCCGTATAGACATGAAGGTACTTCATAACCGACTTAAGGTACGGGGTAACCACCTTAATAACCGTGCGACTCATGAGAGTTTCCGGAATTTTAGCATGGAAAGTAGCAATATTGACGCTAGTCGAACGCTGCAGGAGTTGACGACTTAAAAAAGGGATCCAGGGTTCGTGAAAGTGAAGTATGTCGAACTGCTCGGTTTCCAGAATATCATCAAGATGTTCGCTATCGGCCAAACTGGAAACCTGGGCGGTGGTATGTGATACTGAACGAAAATCCGTCGAAGTGCCAAAAAATATAATATCTTCGGGGTGAATTATCTGATTTTTACTTCTTGGCTGAGGCGTAATAATCTTAACTTTGTGCCCACGCGCTTCTAAACCATTCTTGAGTTCAAGCACGACTTCTAGAACGCCGCCTTGCTTATTTATATTGTACGGACAGACCAAGCCTATTTTCATATTTGATCCTAGTATAACACTACGGTAATTTAGTAAGCACTCTTCGAAGGCCGGGGGGTAGTAAAACGCTCATTGCCTTTTTGTCGGCCAGGACGCTCGGTGTATGGGCCTTGCTATCTGCCGTGAACAGATAGTATTTCTTAAATACTACTAACATATGTTGTTTAACGATTTCGTTATTAAAGTAGTGGTCTTTTTTGGAAATAACGTGATATACCGGTAGATTGATCTGTTGCTTGCAATTGTCCAGCGAGAAGAACTCGCTAGTCGTTAACCAATGGGTGCGTACGTCGTTGGCTTGCCACATTATAACCTCAAAATCCATTGTGATACTGAACTCTTCTGGGGTTACTTCTATCATTCGTCGTTTAGAGTTAGGCAATTTCGCGTACATAGTCGTTAACACCAGCTTGTTAAGCAACGCGTACCGGATAAAATAAGCGACTGGCCTGGTAGCAAATACCCGCGAAACTCGCCTGAATAAATTTCGCTGTGCTGGCTTATACACGAAATCATCTTTATGCATGAAGCCGACCATACTCACCAACAACTCTACTTTTTTGGTTAGTTCCGGATACTTTTGTAGCATTCGAGTAACAATAACGAAACCGTAGGATATGGCAACTATCCTGATTCGTTTTCGCTTATATCTAAGTTTTATAAAGGCCGCCAGATAGTCAGCAAACAGGTCTATCGATGGCTTACGACCGATGTTATCAAAGCTATCCATACCTCCAAAGCCAGGTAAATCCGGCATCGTAACGGCGCCGTATTGATTGAGGTTTTCTACCAAGCCCCACCAGCGTTCCAGCATGGCATGATGGCCATAAACCATGAGGATTTCTTTGCCGGCCGCTTGCTTAGTCTTGGGCGCGGGCATATGAAGCATACGCCCTTCAAGTCCGTTGATATTCAACGATACTATATAATCAGCAGGGTTTTTTGAAGTGGATTTGGCCATAATTATGAGGAGTAATTAGCTATATTTTAGCAGAAAACAGGCTATCGGTCCAGAGTTTAACACCTGTAATAGTTGTTTATAGTACC
>CAZQPT010000003.1:0-15913 GCA_964595295.1 uncultured Candidatus Saccharibacteria bacterium
CCTTTTCGATTATTTTGTAATTATTTGACTTCTGCCCTACTTTGTATGTTTATATAGTTTTTTACATGTGATAACGGTTAAACGATACCGAACATAATACGAACAGGCGGGGCAGAAGAACAGGGGGAGTACTAGTTAGCTACTGGTAATACGCCCGGCCGTCAACCCGAACGTCTATATACTTACTGGGCGTTATATTCTGCTTTTCAAGCTGACTGACGGTGGCCAGGAACGTCCCTACCTGCTGCCTGGCGGTATTACTTTGGAGGTTAAACTTAACGGAGTATGGCTTCCCTATTAGCTGGACGTCCAGCTGGCTGGTCGCGGCTGGCAGAGTCATGGCCGATATAGTTATATTTTTTGCGTCTAACTCCTTGGAGACGAACTCTATAAACCGGGTATTTTGTGATGATAACACCTGTTGTCCTATGGTGACGCTCAGCCCACTCTGATCACCAACCTGTGGTAAGTTAAGGCTGTCCAGAGCCTGAAGTTTGGTGCTAGCTACCAGGGCTCGGCCGCTATTGCTCAGGATATACGAACCGTTACTGGCCGCCAGGATTAAAACCGGCCGTTCGGTTTGAACGTAAACGATCGGGCGATGGGCTAACAGGGGTACGGTGACACTGGCGGTTGCCAATTCGGGAAACTGTTTACGCATATCACGGCTAAGCTTGGCGCTATCAACGGTTAGCTTATTACGATTAAGAATCGAGCCTGACATGATTTTTTGAGCTGCCGCTTCGTACGTCGCCTGGCTGTGTAGCATTGGCGTCTTGGCTTCACTAGCCAGGGGCACTACCTTAACGCTGTCTGACAGACTAAGGATGTTAACTGCCGATACCACAAGTGTAATTAGCAGAATTATGGCCCCAAAGCGATTGAGCCAGAAGTTACCAAATCGATTAGAATTAAGCCTGGCTGGCGCTTCGCGTTGCTCATTACGCCCAACGTTCAGCTCCTGATCGGAACGCCGGGCATGGTACGAAAAAGATGTCGATTTCTTGAGACTGTCATCAATCTGGGCCCGTTGACGTCTGGTTTGCTCCGGGGCCGATTTACGGCGAAACGGTCTTTTCATTACTTTTTACCGAGGTCCAATATAAGTTCTGCCAGCTCCTGGGCCGAATTAGGTCGCGCCAACGTAGACAGTGCCTTGGCTAAGTCTTCGCGCTTGTCGACATGATCAAACAGGTCGCTAACCACGCTGGCTAGCCGCCTCTCCTGTTCAGCCTGTTCTTCGGTAAGCGTAACAACGGCCTGCCTGTCTACCAAGGCTTCGGTATTTTTAACGTTCCAGATCAATTGTTTAGACGGGATTATAACGCAGGCTTTTGCCTGAGCCGCGAATTCTGCCAGATTAGTCGCCCCTCCCCTGGCGATTATTACGTCCGCGGCACCGCTGTAGAGGTGCAGATCACCAATAAAACCTTTAACGGTCACCTTGTCACGGGCCTCAACTGATAATTCTTCGTCATAGGCAGCCTCGACTGATTTCGCCAGAGATCGGCCGGCAATATGTACGATATAAAGTCCCGGATAACGCTTTAACAGATAGGCCGAATTAGCTATCACTGCCCTGTTTAGCTGATCGGCACCATTGCCGCCGCCAGTTACCAGCAAAACTCGCTGGGCTTTTGGCAGGCCAATTTCCTGGCGATATTTATGTAAAAGTGCTGGGGTAACTCGCTTATAGTCAGCACTGATTGGCACGCCGACTGTAACTGTTTTGTTGGAGGGGTATGGATAAAGCTCAATCGGCAAGGCCACGGCGTGCAGGCTGGCCCAACGAGCGATAACGCGATTGGCTAAGCTGGGCGTACTGTCTGAGTCGTGCGTTATATATGGAACCCCACGCAATTTTCCGCCAATGGCAACCGGTACGCTAACAAAACCGCCCCTGCTAAAAATGACGTTTGGCTTCAGGCTTCGCGCTAAGCGCCAACTTTGCCAGGTGCCAATTAAGGTATAGCCGAGGTCACGAATGTTTTTAGCCACTGTTGGCAGGTCAAATAACTGTCTAAAAAAGCCCTCGCCATGGTAACGACGATACTTGCCGGCTCGGATCGTAAATACCTGGTCTATATTCGGATCTTTGGCGGGTATATCTGCCAGTTTGTCGCCGGTTTGACCGATGTAAATTACTTTGGTATTAGGCTGCTGGCGTTTTAGTTCGGCAGCCACTGCCAGGATTGGCGTAATATGCCCGCCAGAACCACCACCAGTGACAACGACTGTCTGGCTCATGTATGAATCGTCCTTCGAATCGTGTTGGTCGGCGCGTTTCTCTTACCGCCCGTGACGGCGCCACTGCTAACCCGTGGCGTAGTAAAGCCAGCATACTGAGAAGCCTGGAATGTTAGGCCGACGGCCGCCGCTACGAAGACGACACTGGTACCGCCATAGCTAATAAACGGTAAAGTAATGCCTTTTAAGGGCAATAATCCGATCATGGCACCGATGTTAATCAGGGTTTGAATGCTCAGCCAGGCCAACACGCCAATTACTACCAACCTGCTGAAGTCATCCGGTAATCTTTCGGCGACATTCTTGAGGCGGGCAAAGAAAGCCACAAAAACCGCTATTAGAGCGATGCAGCCGATGAAGCCGAACTTTTCGGCGTAGATAGCGAATATTGAGTCGTTGGCGGCTTCTGGTAAATAGCCGTAAGCTTGGACGCTACTGCCCAAGCCCAAACCGATTATTCCGCCCGAGCCAACAGCTATCATGGCCTGGCAAGCCTGGTAACCAGTTGTCTGACAGCTTGATTCAGGGTTAAGAAAAGTAGTTAAACGGTCCCTGCGATAAGGGGTGGCCGAGATGAATAGCACCACGGCCACTCCGATGACGGCACTGATCAGTAGGATTCGACGCATTGGCAGGCCGGCTATGAAAGCCATGGTGGCCATCATAGCCACCATAACGCCCGCTGAACCGAGATCACTCTGAATACCAGCAATCACGACACCAATCACTGCTAAAGCGATTAGAATCGGCTGTAGGGTGGCTTTACTGTCGTTAATAGTGCCCTGCTTGATGCGCACTGATAAAAATCCGGCTAGCCACAGCATAACCGCGAACTTTACGACCTCCACCGACTGGAAAGAAAAGCTACCCAGTCTAACCCAGCGATGCGCCGGATAAGCCGGGTTAACCGGTAACATTAAAGCCAGCAAAGTAGCCAGAGCGGCAAATACCAGCAAAGGCTTATAGGCATGCTTCCACCACTGTAACGGCACTTGAGACGTAATAATAAAGGCCACTATACTGAGACCGATGGCGATTAGCTGCTTGTCTATGTAGTAGCCACTACCAACGTGGTTGGCACTAGTCAGAGCCGGGCTAATCGCGTAAACCAGTATTAATCCAGTTGCTAGTAGCGCGGCGCACAGTATAACCAACCAATAATCAGGCCGATGCTTGCGGCCCAAGCTGAGTGCCGCTTCCTGTGGTGCTAATCTTTGACGGCGCGGAGGCACGGCGTTAGCCCTGCTTCCCCATTAGGAAGATAATCAGACCGAGTACGCCCGATACTTGTCCTAAAATCCAAAAACGCATCGTGACTTTGGTTTCTGGCCAACCAATAGCTTCGAAGTGGTGGTGAATCGGAGAAGATAAAAACACTTTTTTGCCGTCGCGAAGCTTGCGTGACAAGCGATTGATAATAACTGATCCGGTTTCCATAACGTAAACAGCGCCAATGATCGGTAGTAGCCAAACCGTATCTGTTTGGAGAGCGATAATGCCGAGAGCCGTGCCGAGAGCGAACGAACCAACGTCTCCCATCATAAAACGGGCTGGGAAGATGTTAAACCAGGTGTAACTGAGTAGTGCCCCTACCACGGTCAGGCAGAAGCCGGCCAAGGCTAACTTATGGTCAACCACGGCGATAATCGCGTAAGCCATGAACGAGGATGTCAGCAGTCCTCCTGCCAGACCATCAAGGCCATCAGTAATATTAACTGAGTTAGCTGTGGCTATAACGACTAACCAGAAGAGGGCTATAGTTAGAATGCCAATGTGTAAATCACCAAGTCCTGGGACATACACTGTATTTACGCCTAATTTGGCGTAGAACCACCAGCCCATGACCAAGACGATAATACTGTAGAGACTAAATTTAACTCGTGCGCTCATGCCGGCCACGCCGCCAGTGCTCTTAATATTCATGGCGTCATCGATCAGTCCAATCGCTCCTGCCGCCAATAAACCTGCTAGTGGCAGCCAGGTCTGTCCCCTGTTTAGGTTGGCTAACAGCGTGACCAATAAGATAGAGGCTACGAAGATCAGGCCAGCCATGGTTGGGATGTTGCGTTTGTGCTTGGCGGCGTGCAGTTTTTGGTAAACCAAGGCTTTGCCACCCGACCAGGCATCTGTTCGCTGACGCTTCCACCACTCTTGCTGGTAGGCAACTTTGGTGTATATCGGCGTAATTAGCATGCTTAACGCGAAGCTAAAAAATCCAAGCGAAAACATAACGATTAAGTTATGGGCAGTGATGGCGAGCGTGAGTGTATTCATAGGTGTTAGTGTTTGAGCTAGTATCAACTATTATAGCACTTCTGGTGCCAATTTACTGCCGTTTTGGCGTAACATAAGAATCGTTGATTAACATATGAGCCAGTTTACCGAAGATCGGCTGAGCAGCGGCTGTTCCGGCATAGCCGCCGTTGGTTGGCTTATCTACGAAAACGACTATCACGTACTGTGCCTCGTCACCGCCCACAAAGCCGGCATAGGTGCCGTTGAACAGATTGTCATAGTAGCCACCGCCTGGTTTAGAAATCTGAGCGGTACCAGTCTTACCACCTACCGTATAGGCGCTCTGGTCAAAACCTGGCGAGAAGTTATGTTTTTGAACGACGTTTTGCATAAGGGGAATAAGGTCAGCTGAAGTTTTAGGACTAATTACCTGAGACATTAAAACTTTTGGCTTAGTTTGGGTAGCGGTACCATCGCCGTTAACAGTTTTATCGACCAGGTGCGGCTGGTAGTAAGTGCCGCCATTAACAGCGGCTGAAAGTGCCGCCGCGAATTGAATCGGCGTGGCTGTCATGGCCTGACCAAAGGTAGTGTTAGCGTAGGTTAAGTTGATACCAGCGCCATTATCTTTGGGGGTTGGCACGTAACCTGGATCCTCGTAACCCTGCTCGATACCCGTCTCTTTGCCGAATCTAAAACGATCAGCCATGTAGCTATACCAAGCGTTGCGGGCTTTGGTATTGATCTGTCCGCCACCCATTTGCATTAATTCCCAGGTAGCACCGGTGTTTAGAGACAAATTTAGAATATCGGCAATGCTGCGCGTGCCGGCGGGTCCGTCTTCTTCGATGTTGGTGATTCTGAAGTCGTCGACTTTCCAGACGGCTGGGTCGGCATAGGTGGTGGTCGGTGCTATAACTCCTTGATCAAGCGCCGCGGCCGTCGTTAACGGTTTCATTATCGAACCGATCTCGATTGGATTTGCCACGGCGGCGTTGCCAAAAACCTTGGCGTCTTCGACCTCAAAATACTTAGCCGGATCATAGGTTGGCACGTTAGCCAAGGCTTTAACGGCCCCCGTTCTGGGGTCCATAATTATCGCGCTGGCCCCTGAGGCTCGGGTGTCTTTAACTCCCTGAGCTAAAATCGTCTCCATCTGCTGCTGCATGGCCAAATCGATAGTTAAGATTAGGTCTTTACCGTTTTGTGGAGCGGTTCGGATGTTGTCTTTACTGGCCGCTAGAGGCACGCCGCTTACATCGGTAATCGCCTTAAGCTCGCCCGGTTTGCCGGTTAGCTCAGAGTTGAGCGCCTGCTCAATGCCATACTTACCTACCCCGTTATCATTAACGAAGCCCAGAACTTGAGCCGCCAGACTGGCTTGCGGATAGGTTCGATAATTTTGAGCCTGCGTGCCCAAACCCGGATATTTTAGCTTGGCGATTTTGTTCTTTTGGTCGACGCTTAACTTCTTAGCCAGCACGACATAGCGAGTCTTTTTAGTTTTGAGTTGCTTGGCGTATTTTCCGGCGTCACCACCCACGATCGGCACGACTTTAGCCGCCACTTCATCAGCGTTTTTTATATATACCGGGTCAGCATACAACGTATAAAGCTGTTGGTTAAGCACTATTGGTAGCACGTCATTACCGCTGTAAGCCTTGATGGTGCCCCGAGAGGCCGGGATTTCGTATTGCTTAAGCTGACCGCCTAGAGCCGCGGTTTTATAGTGATCGTAACGAATAACCTGCACGAAGAAAAGCCGGGCGCCAAAGATAGCCACCACCAATAATAATAGTCCGTACCAGATGCGGACCCGCAGAACAGCTTGCGTTACGTTGTTTGTGTTGGACATTTAACCCTATTATACCATTCTGGCAAACAGGTTAATTTTGAACGGTGGCGGTTGGGGCGACAGATACCAGACCCTTAGCGACGGCTGAGTTCTGAGTCCGGCTAAGTGACTGCAGGCGTGCCGAAGCAACCTCTAGATCATCGTGCTGCGTTTGGAGCTTGGTCTGCTCCATCTGTAAGCCGTTGATTTGATAGCCATAGGCATTGGTCTTGGTAACCTGCGTCAGATAAAGTAAACCGAGCAAACACGCCAGAACAATAAGGATAATCGTGTTGCTGACTGGTCCAAGGACCCGAGTCTGGGTCCGGAAGCTAACCGAATTCTGGTTGCGACCACCGTAGCGGGTTCGATTTGTAGCGAGGCTGCTGGAATATGTCATATGTTTTTCTTTTTTGTTTTATTTTTATTGGTTCAGCCCCATTACTGAGGCTGAACCAGGTCTTACTTAAACCACTTTGACGTGGATTTTGTAAGCGCGGGAGCTGCTTTTGACCTGGATAGGCATGCGTTTCCCTTTCTTTTTATTTTTTCACTGCGGCTCGCAGCTTAGCGCTTCGAGCTCGCGGATTATGAACGATCTCGTTTGAGGTAGCGACAATAGGCCTTTTCGTTAGCAACATAAGCTCAGCGTCGTATCGGTCGCCACTGGCTTCTTTCAGGGCGTTTTTGACCATTCGGTCTTCAAGACTATGAAAACTGATGATCGCTACGCGTCCACCAGGTGCCAGTAATTTCAGCCAGATCGGTAGCCCCTTCTCTAACATGCCCAGTTCGTCGTTGACGGCGATCCTGATGGCCTGAAAGGTCCGGGTTGCTGGGTGTACTCTGCTATGTCCCGGCCATGCCTTTTTGGCAATATCGGCCAGTTGATCAGTGCTCGTCAGGGGCCGCGCCTGGACTATGCCGGCGGCAATCTGACGAGCTTTTGGCTCTTCCCCGTAGCGCTTCAAAATATCAGTTAGTGAGTCGATACTATAGGTGTTAAGTATAGTTTCGGCGGTCAATACCTGTTCCTGATCCATGCGCATATCGAGTGGACCTGACCCTTGCAGCGAAAATCCTCTGCTATCCTCGTTTAAGTGCGGTGACGATACGCCCAAATCGGCCAATATCATATCAAAGCGACGATTTTCAGTCAGCAATTGTTGGCTGGCGCTCAAGAAATCCTGTTGACGTAGATCTATGTCTGTTCCGTCATATGTTTTCTTGAGTACTTCGATCGCGTTGCTGTCGCGATCAACTAACACTGTTGTCGTGAGGCTTCCAGTCCGTTCCGTTATAGCTTTAGCGTGTCCGGCATATCCGGCCGTCAAATCGAGGTATGATTCCTCTGCTTTCGGGTCCAAATAGCGTAGAACTTCGTCTAGCAATACTGGTACGTGCTGTTTGTATGTATTTTGGTTTTTGTTTTGGTGCATCTATGACTTGCGGTTCCGTGTACTGCCCCTGTTGGAGCAATGCTTTTTGTTTTTGTTTTGTTTTTATTTTGCAAGGTCACCTAATCAGCAATCAACGTTTTGTTTTTGTGGGAGCCGTTTTTGTTTTTGTTGGTGGATCAGCGGTTTGCAGTATTGCAAGATGCCAATCCAAGTTTGAGAGACTTATGTGTGAGGTGGAGTTTTGGGAGGTGTTTTAAAAAGGTGCTAGATTTTTTTGTATGGTTTTCTAAATTTTCCATATTGTTGATTGCCGATTAGGTGGACTCGAACAGTCGGTCTAATCGGACTTTACGCGGGCGAATTGTTAAGGAGCAGCGAATCTAAGGTGGTGAGGCCGAATTAAGCCCCTGGTGCCATGATTCGCCAGTAGCGGCCAACGCCGACCGCGACCACTTCTTTGCCGATTCCGGCATAGTCGAGCAAATGTTGCTCGATAGTGATTCGTCCTTGTTTGCCATCGGGCGATTGTTCGATCTTACCCATCCTAAATTGGACGTTCAGATCTGCTATGCGCTCGTCGAGGATATCGCCTTCCAGCCGGGGTTCGACCAAATTGTCCCACACGTCTTTTGGATAGAGGTGTAGGTATTTGCCGAATCCGCGAGTGATTACTGCTCCGCTCGCAAACTTATCACGAAGTTCCGGCGGTATGGTTAACCGTCGCTTATCGTCCAGCTTGCGTTCGAAGTAGTCTACCGTGGCCATCGATACCCTTGTTGTTTTACTACTTAGTGGTTTTTGTTTTGTGAGTGAAACGATTATTTTGTCGTTCCAACATTACCCACTAGCAAGAGTGTACTACCCACAGTGACCCCCACGCAAGCCACAAATGTAAAAAATAGTGGTGTTTTTGACACCACTATTCCACATGCTTATGTTTAGATGCAAAAATAACGCTATATGGTGCTTTTCGCACTTTGTATAGCGCTATTATGTTTTGCTTTAAGGCAGTTGGTTCTTGGAAAGTGGCGCGCCGCCCATTTCTCTTTCTAGAACACGGTTATCCTGAAGACCAGCATCAGCTCCGGCTTTCAATTGAGTTCCTAAGGTTCGCACGTCTTCCGCGCTCAATCCTTCGGAGCTATATTGTCCGGCGGCCATTTTATCCTGGCCACCACCCAAGTTATCTAAAACGTTTCCAGCTGTATCGGCAACACTGTTAACTTGATCACCTACTGAGGCGCCAAAAAGCTTAACGTCAGTCCTAATTTCTGTAGTCGCCTGGTTAGCGCCAGATTTTGCCGAGTCAGTTACGGTATCAAAGCCTTTCTTTGGAGCACCGGAAAACGCGACTGCCGCTGTAAGCGCCAGGCCTGTAGCTTTAAGAGCCAGTCCCCTACGGCGACGGCCTTGCTCTGTTTTGGCATGAGCACGACGATCTTTAAGCTCTTCTGCCGTTAGAGTTGTGCCTTCGAAGTTTTTCGCGACTGTGGCGTATCGGTTTACAAATGATTTCATAATATTATTGTACCTTTTATGTTTGTATTTGTCAAGGGCTAGACGCGCCCCGTACGACCTGGCGTACGCTGAGCGGCGCTGTAGCTTACGAAGTGAGGACCAGCCTCTTCACGTTCACGTCGCTGCGAGCTTTGGGGCTCGGTGTTGACGTGTTCGGTGGCGGACGCGAAAACCGGCTGTGAATTTAGGACCACTTTTGAATTCGAGTGATCCGACAATTCGACCATACCTAGGGTGGCGGCAAGCGTCATAAGAATAAGGCCGGTATTCTTGGCTACTTCATTCATATTAAGGTTTTTGGTTTTGTCGGTTTTTTGCATGATCTTTTTTTTGTTTTAGTTGAACCTAAACAACATTGTAGCAAATATTATGTAATTTGTCAATATTGTTATGTTTATTATTGACCCTCTTACCTGTTTATCTCATAGATATAATCTGTTACCGCTGTTAAACGTCTAAAACTACTGGCACGCCGGTTTTGAGTTTTATAAAGGTTATGCCTTGTTCGCCAAGCTTTGCCTCGAACATGTCATAGGTTTGCTGACGAGCTTCGTCACGCCAGTGCCAGTCGTGGATTGGCAACACGAATTTTGGCTTTAATTCCATAGCTATGTTGATTGCCCTGATGTTGCTGCCCCAAGGACCCGTCATCGGTAAGGCCAGAATAGCTTTCGTTTCGCTAAAACTATGACTATCGCCGGGGTGCGTTAGTTTATCGAGGTAGTGAACGCCAATTTCTTCTGGTTGCGGATATAGTGGCTGGACGCTTTCGTGGGGCGAATCAAAAAATACGATGCCGTCTGATTCGTCGCTGCGGGCCGGTATACCCTCTGCCTCTAGCTGGGCAACCACTTCTGGCGGCGCTGTTATTTGAGCATTTGGGAACTTGGAGATTAGGGTCCTTAGCAGGGTCATGCTTAAGTGGTCTTCGTGCCCGTGGGTAATAATTATGTCATCTAGATAGGTTAATTTATTAACGTCTAGGGCCTGGGTGCTCATGGCCCCGGGGTCGAACAGAACGGTCCTATTTATTGGCGCTGGCATTTCGACCAGCAGGCATGAATGGACGAATTTAGTGATTTTCATTGGGCGGCCTCCGTTATTATACCTGTTAAGGGTACTGCTTATGGGGGTTGTAAGCTGTTAGATAAGTGACAGGACTGTTCTGCTTAACGGTATTCGGGATTGGAGAAGTCAAAACGCGAGCCGGCATCCCATTCGGAGCGCTGGTTGCCATAGGCTGGTATTCCGCCGTTGTCTTTGAGCAGTTTGGCTATGTGCATCAGGTTCCAGGTCATGAAAGTGGTGTTGCGATTAGTGAAGTCGTTGTCGAAGCCCTCTTTGGTGCCGTCTTCACGAGCGTCGCCGTAGCTGGCGCCGGGTCCAACTTCGCCGATCCAGCCGGCGTCAGCCTGCGGTGGTATGACGTAACCAAGGTGTTGCAGGCTATAGAGAACATTCATGGCGCAGTGCTTTACACCGTCTTCGTTGCCGGTAATCAGACAGCCGCCGACGCGACCGTAGAAAGCGTATTGGCCTTGATCGTTTAGAATACTGCTACAGGCGTAGAGGCGTTCGATTATTTTTTTTGTTTGGGAGCTGTTATCTCCCAGCCAAATCGGGCCGGCAATTACTAAGATGTCGGCGGCCATGACTTTTTTAAAAATCTCCGGCCATTCGTCGCTGGCGGCACCGTGGTCGCGCATGTCTGGGTAAACTCCAGTGGCGATGTCGTGGTCTATAGCTCGGATGAGTTCGGTATGAACGCCTTGCTTTTTCATAATATCGATGCTGATTTGAGCGAGTTTTTCGGTGTGGCTAGGTTCGGGCGATTTGGAAAGCGTGCCGTTCAAAAATATGGCTTTTAGCCCCGTAAAATCGTAGTCTTTATTGGTCATGGTGGCTACCTCCTGACAGTTTAGTATTTATTTACTATACGCCGATAATCCAGCGCGACGATATAAAATAATCAGTGATACGATAAAATTAATGCCTAAAATGTAGATGGCGTAGGTTAGGCTCGTCCAGTTATACGCCGTGAAAGCTCCTATCGCTATCGCGGCACCAACACCTGAAATCGCAAAAGCTTGCCAGGTTTCTTCGAAAGGCTTACGCCATGAGTGACGGAGAGTTGGGAGCACTCCTACAAGATCAATCGCTACACTCGCGACCACAGCAATGAGTGGCGTATTAAACAGTTGCCATAATATAATTCCTACTATTGAACTAATCTGGCAAATAACATCAAACCTGGTGTACTTAACAAAGCCATGCCGCAGTCCAAATATAACCACAAGGCTGGTTCCCAGCATGGCAGCCGCCGTAAAAATTGCAGTTCTGTATTCGTGGGAATTAATTTCGGCAGCGGTGGCTATGCCAGTAATAAGTGTCCAGGTTATCCATGAAACAAGATTAGGTTTTGTTTTATGGCGAAGGATATCACGTATATATGGAACTATGGCTAATACAGTCACAACGCTAGCTATAATTAGCAGTAAATCTTTCACTTTTATTTCTTCTTGCGGTCGTGATAGGCTAGTTGCCTGCGCATTTGGTCGAGGCGGATGATTTTGGGTTCGAAGACTTTTAGCAGACTGGAGTACTGCCAGTTGGGAGTCAGGATGTGGGCTAATTTGTTCTGCTCTTCGAGGTACTCGGCGAGGCTAAAAAAGTCGCCGTCGCCGCTTACGATGATTGCTTTATCGTAGTTTGGTAGTTCTTTCATGGCGTAGAGTACCAGTTCGGCGTCGACGTTGCCTTTGATGGTTGGTTTTTCCTGGTCTTTGGCGGGTATGTCTTTTTTGCCCTGGGCCGTGTCTTTGTCTTCGGCTTTTTGTTCTTCGGTCTTTGGGCCTTTTTCGGCGCCATCGTAATTGTGGGAGATATCGACGGTTGGTTTAAGTACGATCAAGAAACCTAGTTCGTACATATACTCGTACAGCGCTTCGTTTTCGGACATGTAGCCAATAAACATGTAGGCGTGCGTGACACCGTGTTCGTCGGCTAGGTACTGGCGGAATTTGCGCCAATCGAGTTTCCAGCCCATACGTTGGGTGCCGAGGTTTAAATTCTGGCTGTCTATAAAGGCGTAAGCCTTAGGCTTTTTAGATCTTCGTCTCATATTGTTGGTAACTCCTTTTGGGAGTAAGTAGTGATAATAGGTGGCCACTTAACTAGAAGGACTGGCTATATTTTAGCACTGTTTAGAATAACCGGTGAACTTCGCCGCCAATTATAACTGCAGACGGTAGGTAAAGTAACAGCGTCAGGCCCAGTGGCGTACGGACCATGTCCATGACATGCCCGAGGCCTGGAGCAACTGCTGTTGCCCTGCCGATTACCTGGTTTGGCGGGAATGGCTTATCTGATACCCCGAGCCGATCGCCGGCAGTTGTTAGCCAGCCGGTGTGTTTGTTTACGGAAACTAGCCTATGCGAAATCGTAACCGCCTTGGCTTGTCCGCTTTGATAGCTGATTATATCACCTACCAATAAGTGTCCGATCTCGACCGGACTGACAACCAGGGCGTCACCGGGACGGAAAGTTGGCGCCATACTGGCGCTCTGTACGCTCAGCAACTTCTGATGATTAATACGCAAGCTCATCAGCCCGACCGTGATGGCAATCAACAAACTACAAATTAAGTAGATAGTGACACGGAGGCTGATAAGCAAGATTTTCACGGTTAGTTGACGGCTACGGCACCAAAGTTAAAGTCGATGTTACCAAGCGTGGCGCTGGAACCGGTAACCGCGTCAGCATCCAGAGAGACTCTAAGTAGATATCCGCTGGCTTGAGTTGGGGTGAGACGATCTCCCGAACTGACAGGTATTCCGCCAGTGCTGCTTGAGGTTATCAAGTCTTGCAAGAGCATATTTTGTCCGGCGCCGCCATTTATAGGTGTTAGCTGAACGTGAACTTTACTCAAATCTACATTGTCGGTATTGGCGACGGGTCCTTTAACGCTTATATTGATCGCCAATGGCGTAGTGCCGATATTTTTTACGTAAATTGGGTAGCCGCTACTCGGTGAGGATGCTCCGCCAGGCACCAAGTTGCCAAAGACGTAGCCGTCCATGCTACTGCTGTAGGTGATGTTATCGCGACTAACTTGAAGACTGGCAACCGCCGTCTGGATGATATTGCCTCTTAGCACTCCGGCCTGGCTTTGGAGCGCGGCGAACGTTACGCCGCTTACGACTATGCTTACCGCCGTGACCACGGCTATGGCCCGGGCTAGGGTTTTCATATTTATTGCCTGTTTCATGATGGAGATCTCCTGGTTACATTTGTGGAGATCATCATGCGCCAGCCTGTTTAGCGGTGTCAAAATAAAGACGATTTATTTAGCGAAAGTTAATAATTATTTAAGATTCAGGCGGTGTGTGCGGTAACGATTTTGAGAATGTCATCACCGTAGGTATCGACTTTTTTAGGCCCAAAGCCAGGCACACCGAGAAGCTGCTGTTTGGTTCGCGGAACAGCGGTGGCGACGGCTTCCAGGGCGGCATTATGGGCAATAATATAAGCCGGTACTTTATCTGCTTGGGCTCGCTTTAAGCGCCAATCTATTAGTTTTTTAAGAAGATTGGGGTCGATACTCGAGGAGGCTGTTTGTTCGGTAGGCTCTGCTTCATCCTCTAAGTCTAGGGTGATCGCTGCCAGTTCGTCGGAGTCTTTTCGTAAATAAACGTCAAATTGGTGAACGTCAGGGTGCAGATTCATGGCCATGGCATTGAGCCCCTTAAGATATAGACCGTCTAGGCTTCGTACTCGCGATAGGGCCACGTAACCCATACCCGGCGTGAAAGCTCGGCTCAGATCAACTTCGGCGGCATCCAGGCTCATGCCTTGGCTTTTGTGAATCGTGATAGCCCAGGCTAACCTCAGCGGCAGTTGGGTGATTTCGGCGCGAGTTAAACCATCTTCGTTTAAGCTCCAGCTATGCGGCTCGACGGTGATTAAACGATTATTGGTCAACCTTACGATTGGGTCACCAGCTTTGTTAAAAGCTATTACCCTACCCCGACTGCCATTCACGAAGCCATCGGCAAAGTTATTGGCCACGAACATAACCTCGGCGCCAACTTTAAGTTCTAAAACCTCGGGCGTAAGCAAGCCTTTAAACAGTTGTTCGATCTTAGCCTTGGAGCCTTTGGTTCGCATGGCGTAAGTATTGGGTCGTTCCGGTATAGCCGCCAGATGTTTTTGATTTATTGATTCGACGTCGATGTTATGCGAATACAACCGGGTAATAACCTCGTCTTCTCCAGGTGTCATACCTATGCGGTTAGTGATTACTTCGCCACGCTCCTCTGTGACGTCGTTGTCGCGCATCGCTTCCAGGAACTCCAACAGCTGATCACTGCCCTGCTGGCGGTGTTGCTCCGTTATATAGCAAATTTGTGGGCTTAACTCCGACCAGGCTTCTGATAAATGCACGAAGTCTACTGGCCCCTGACCACGGCTGACGGGCGGCAACTGGAACAAGTCACCGACTAAAATAACCTGCAGGCCGCCAAAAGGCAGTTCGCTAGCGCGTAATATTTTAGCTAGCTGACTCACCATGTTGAGCCGTTGGCCATGGAGCATCGAGACTTCGTCAATGACCAATACGTCCACGCTGTTGTAGCGCTTTATTAATCTGTCGGCCGCGCCAAAACGAGCCAAATCTTCGGGTGATAAGTAGTCTATAATTCCGAGTCCGGACCAGGAATGAATCGTAGTGCCACCGAGATGACTGGCCGCGATACCCGTGCTGGCGGTAACGGCTACCCGCTTGCCTGAACGTTCCGCCCGTTTAATAAACTTGTTAAGCACGTAGGTTTTACCGGCGCCAGGCGCCCCTGTCAGGAATACGTTTTCCCCACTCATCATTACCGCCAAAGCTTGTTTTTGTCGCATAGACTCCTACTGTAGCACTGCGCCGTACCGAAACCAAAATAGGTTATTTGAAATTAATTTCTGTTATTGTGAGCTAGTATCATCCTCCTGGATCTGCCTTCTGAAAAATCGAGTGGTTGGATCGTTCTAGCTAAATCAGTCAGTCGCATCGGAGGTGGCTGGCGGCTTTGGGCCAGCATTATTTCGCCAATTCTCTTTAGCTCTTCAGGCCCGATTTGAGGGGCAACATCTAATAGCTCGCTCATGCGCGTCTCCTGATTAATCTTTCATTCTAATACTGGTAATGGCTAGGCGCAGTCTAATATTTAACAGCTAAGCGGCGTGCTGCTTGCGGGCTTCGTTGGCCCAGTGATCAGCGAGCTCGTTGCCGGGATCATTGTTGTGGCCACGGACCCAGATCAGCTCGGCTTTACTGGCTTTATATAGCGGACAAACTTCCTGAACGATATCGAGATTTTTGATAGGTCCGCCCTTTTTCTTCCAGCCGTTAGCTTCCCAGGGCAAAGACCATTTTGTAATTACATTGATCCAAAATTCGCTATCAGTATATATTTGGCAAGCCTTGCCATCCGCGTTTTTAAGAGCGGCGATGATAGCGAAGCCTTCCATGCGAATATTAGTAGTCTCTGCCCCGCTTGGTTCCCCGCCTAAGACTGCCGGTTTCATATCTTTAATAACCGCGAAGCCGCCAGCGCCCGGATTTGGTTCGCAACTGCCATCCGTATAGTAAATTATCATTCTAAGCGCCTTTCATTAGCAGGTTTTCTTCGCTGTT
>CAZQPT010000003.1:16013-18779 GCA_964595295.1 uncultured Candidatus Saccharibacteria bacterium
ATTTTGTCGTGCGTTACGCGAGCCATAACCCCTTTGATACGTTTGAAGTCGTGCTCTTCCTCGACGAACATCTCTATTTCGTGTTCCTGGGTTTTTAGCCAGTTTAGAACCTCCTTGGCCTTATCGACCTGTGATATTTTTGTGCGCTGCAAGACTTTAGCTTCTTCTTCGGCTTCTTCGAAACCTCGAACTATAAGTCCTTCATCCGCGCCCTCCAATACATATTCCAGTATCTGGTCGATAAAGATTGGCTCCAGCTGCTTATCAAGTTCTTTGGCCATATTAGTTCGATAAATGACATAATTTTTATTAATTAAAAATAGCTCGATCTTAAGCTCGTCCTTAAACTGAACCAGGTTGTTTGCCCAGGCAAAAACATCGGTTTCTTTATAGTTGGCCTGCTCGTCTTTATCAGCATTAAGAATATCTGGCATCTGTCTATTCTACTAGACTCTCTGGTATATGGCTGCTGTAAAATCTGCTAGGGGTTTTATGTCGCCGATTTTGGTCGATGTGTATAATATCCATGTTTTACGTGTGTTTTATATGTACTTTATGTGGATACCAAAAAATTGACGAGCAAAAATCGGTAGGCTGTTTGTAAAAGTTCAGGCTAGACCCGGCGTGCTATGATTAATGCAATGGATTATTCAAAATATAAACAACTCGAATTCAGACGCAAATTCTGGAAAATTTTTGGTGCCGAAATAAAAGTTACCGAACCGAATTCCGAGCAAGTCGTTGGTATTATAAAAATGAAAGCTTGGAAGCTAAAGGAAGATATCCGTCTGTATAGCGACGCGAGCCTCGGCAAGGAATTAATTCGCATCGGCGCCCGAAGTATAATTGATTTTGGAGCGACTTACGACGTTTTTGACAGCCCGACTAATCAGCAGCTGTTTTCTTTGCGTCGCAAAGGCTTAAAGTCTACTTTTGTTCGTGACCATTGGGATATGTATGATTCAAACGGAGAAAGGTTTGGATTCGTACAAGAAACGAGTAGCGGACTGGCCCTGGCCCGGCGCTGGCTTGAGCTTTTGCCTTTTGGCGATATAATCGGTTTAATCTTCGCGTTTGTTCCACAAAGCTATACGATCAACGTTAATGATGCCACCAGTACTCCCGTAGTTGCCGGAACCATTTTACATCGCAAGAATCCAATTATAGTTAAAATGTCACTCGATACCACGGCCGCGCAACCTGATGTTGATCCGCGAATAGGTATTTCCGTGGTTTCCCTGCTGAGCGTTATAGACTCAGCCAAGAATGGCTAGAGCTTAGTTATTTCCGAGCCTTCTTCTGGCACCACAATCCATAGGACTATGTATGGCAGCAAGCCTGGTAAACCACCCGGAAGTAATAGTATAAAAGCGATTATTCTTACGATGACTGGATCGATATTAAAATATTCGGCCAGGCCGCCACAAACACCGGCAATCATTCTGTCTGATTTGGATCGATAGAGTTTCTTTTGCATAGCCACATTATACTCTCGTTACTCAAGTAGATTTATTGTTTTTTACTTTTATAGTATTGTAATGTATTAATAAATATTATATTATATATGATATGAGTAATGAGAACCCCTTAGAATTTCAAGACAGTATTAATGTCTCGGAAGCGCTAGCAGAAGCGGTCTATTCTGTTAACAGTGATCGAAAAATAATAAATACCTTGGCATCTAGCACGATTAGACTGGCAGAATCTATTACCTACAATAATGCTCCTGTTAGGGTACCCGAAGCCGCGGAAGCGTTAACTTATGCCACGTCGCCAATTCACGCGGTCACAGCCGCGGAAGCTATTACTTTCAATACTGCCTTGGATCGCATTGTTGAGCAAGCCGAAGAGATAACAGCCTACACAGGCACAACACTTCCTTGGTACGTAGTACATCTCGCGGAAAAATTTCTCGCTGAGTCTTAACGGACACTAACCGTTTAAAGCTTCTCTAAGATTTTCAATCTTTATTCGGGTCTGTTCGGTCGTGTCGCGGTTACGTATAGTGACCGTGTCTTTGGTGTCACCTTCTTTGCCGGAGGCGGAACCTTCTAATGTTTCGAAGTCGATTACTACGCAGTACGGCGTGCCGATTTCGTCTTGACGACGATAGCGCTTGCCGATGTTGCCGTTGTCGTCCCACATGACGTTGCCGAATTCTTTTTTGAGCATGGCGTAGACTTCACGGGCCTTTGCGACCAGTTCCGGCTTGTTCTTGAGTAGTGGCGAAACAGCCACCCGATACGGTGCCAACGATGGCTTGAGCTTTAGAACTACGCGGGTTTCGCCGTTAACTTCTTCCTCAAAGTAGGCGTCCGTAAGTACGGCCATTAGCATTCGGCCGACGCCGACAGATGATTCTACTATATAAGGAATGAAGCGTTCGCGGGTTTCGTCATCGAAGTACGTTAAGTCTTTGCCACTAACCCGTTGATGGTTGCCGAGGTCGTATTCGCCCCTGTTATGCGTGCCCCAAAGCTCTTTGAAGCCCTGCGGAAACTTGAAGTAAATATCGTGAGCGGCTTTGGCGTAATGAGCCCGCTCATTTTCTTCGTGCTCGTGCCACTGCAAATTGTCTTCTTTGATACCGAGATTCTCGATTAAGAAGTTCCAAGCGAATTTACGCCAGTCTTCATAAACTTCGTTTTGGGTTTCGGGACGAATAAAGTACTGCATTTCCATCTGTTCTAGCTCGCGGACGCGGAAAATGAAGTCACGAGGACTGATTTCGTTACGAAAGGCTTTGCCGATTTGAGCCACGCCAAA
>CAZQPT010000003.1:18879-31841 GCA_964595295.1 uncultured Candidatus Saccharibacteria bacterium
AGTCACGAGGACTGATTTCGTTACGAAAGGCTTTGCCGATTTGAGCCACGCCAAACGGCAACTTGGCACGCATGGTTTCGCGGACGTTTTCGTAGTTAGTAAAAATAGAGCCAGCGGTTTCCGGACGTAAGTAAGCCGTGCTTTCGCTACTTTCGACCGGACCGACGTAGGTTTTCATCATCATGTTAAACGTGCGAACCGGACCAAGCGAGTTACCGTCTGGAGATTTTTTATCTTTGAGTAGCTCGGTTAATTCTTTGAGGTCGTTACTGTCGACACCGGCCAAATGATCGGCCCGGTAGCGTTTATGGGTAACGGTATCCTCTACCAATGGATCGGTAAAACCGGCGACGTGACCGCTGGCCTCCCACAGTTTTGGATTCTGAATAATAGCGCCGTCGACACCAAATATGTTGTCGTGCTCGCTAACCATTGCCCGCCACCATTCCTGCTTAATGTTGTTGACCAATTCCACGCCTAAGGGACCGTAATCGTAGAAACCGGCCAAACCACCGTAAATTTCGCTGGCCTGAAACACAAAGCCGCGGCGCTTACATAGGCTAACAATCGTTTCGAGGGTTACTTCGCTCATAGCTGCCGGTATTATACCTGAAGCTAAGAAGTTAGTATAGCGCTAGGAGGCGCGCATTGTCCTGATTAGCGGAGCGACATCAAGAATAGTCTGGGCCATGCCCTGGACCCGAGCCAAAACTTGCGGTTGATTGGCGCTAAATAACAAACGGAGAGTTTTTATGTGGTTAACGCCGTAGCTGGCCTCCGGATGAACCGCGAATGACATCGAATCAAAGTCAAAGCTATAGGCGTCTTCGGCTGTCAGCTTGTTACCGCCGACGTCGGTTTGCAAATTAGGCGTGTGGCCAGCCAGCCTTAGCAGCTGGGATTCGAACCAGATTTGGACGAACCTGATATCTATACTACTATCATCCAGCACCTGAAAAGCTTGCTCCAGAAGCGTAAAATACTCGCTGTCCGGTTGATCTTCGGTGGCCTTGTTAAGGGTTTTTATTAGTTCGTAACCGAGCTGCACGCGATCAATGTCTTCAACGATATGACCATAATGGTTAATCAGCCGAGTCGACACTAAAGTGCATATTTCTCCCCTGCCCGGTATATAACTGATGTCACTGACGCTGAATAATTCGATGCCGCCGGCCAGCTTACTTTTGAGCTTACGGACACCGCGACCCATAACCCTGACCTTGCCTTTATCGGGGGTTAGTAGCGTAATTATACGGTCCGCCTCACCGTAATCGGTGCGGCTGAGCACGATGCCGGTCGTTAGAACCTGATTCATACCGTGGCCGGCAAAGTCGTGTCCACCGCGAGCGACAACTGCGAGTTCACGCTGGAGATTAGTTGTTTTAGATTAGTCTGCGGCTTATATAAATAAACCTCGATGCCCAGCTGCTTTTTGAGCGATTGCCAGTTGGTGGCGAATTCGCTGGCCGGCACGCTGGTCTGAACAATGACCGGTGTGAATTGCCAATCGACGTAAGAGCGGAATTCGTACAAAAACTCTATGCCGGAATGCTCAATTAACTGTAGTTCTAGTACCACCACGTCTGGTTTCATCTGATCGGCGGCCAATATCGCGGCCTGGGCACTGGCGCAAGGCACTACTTTATGGCCGGCTGATTTAAGGGCCTGGCAATAGGTTTCGGCAAGTAACCTGTCTGGTTCGATTAATAATATATTGGCCATGACTAAACCAGCTGTAATTGATGATTTGGCTGCAACAGCGTGCCCAAGCCGTAAAGACCCTGGTGTCGGGACGTCTTAAGGTCGAGATTCATGGCGTTCAGTAAAGCGTCGGCTACAAAAATGCCAGCACCGCTGGTGTGAGTGATATTTAACATCGGTTGTCGGCTATTTGGCTGGAGGCTTCTGCCACGCTTCAAAGCCTGTGCTGTTATTTGTTTGGTGTCGGTGTATAGACCTGCCACTATGCCATAACGACTGCGGTGAGTCGCTAACTTAAGTTTTAGCTGTGGTCCTTCCTGTGCCGGTAGCGCTTCGATTAGAGCCGAGCCCAAACTAACTAAAGCCGCCTGTAGTCCCTCTCGATGGGCCATCACTGATCCATATTTACCGCTAATGCTAAGTTCTAAGCCGACGCCGTAGCTTTTTGCTAAACTATCCAGTTCCTGCCCGGCATCATATAATACCGAAGACACGGAAACCGGTTCGACATCTAATAATAAAGGCTCCATGCTCAAGCGTACGCCAAGCGCGTAACTATCGAGCAATCTGAGAGCGTTGTCGGCCGTGGACTGAATGGTTGCCAGGTCGGCAGAACCGCTTAAGCGTCCCTGTTCGGCACGTCGGGCAATTTGCAACAGCGGTAGCTTGAGTTCTTCAGCTACATTTAGCAACAATTGCTGCGATAACATCGGCGAATCCGGCAAGTTAACCCCTCACTTATCTACAAGTAAAGTATAGCCTAAAAAGTGATTCTGGACTATCTATGGAATAAAGCTGAGGTTAGGCAAGATGTTAGCCTCGAAGTCAGGCGTGAATTGGCTGGTTTCTGCCCAAATTTCGATTGTTTGGGCCCTTAAAGGCAGTACTACCATTGTTCCCTGTTTAGCGTTGGGCAAGGTACCGACAATCTTAATTCCCAGGGCACTCGGCACTTTCGCCAAGGCGAAAGGCGTGATTACCGGTGCTACGATATTCTTGTTGGTGGCTTTTTGTTTAATAGCCTCCAACGACTTGTCATAGGTTTGACTTAAGACCTGCACACGTAGCGAGAATACGGAGGTGGGGCTAGAGATTGACGGAACCACATTAGGGTAAAAATAGCCATCGACCAAAATAGAAGAATTTATGCCTTTGTCGTCTACGTAACCACTCCAGGTTTTAGGATACTGGATGTCCAGACTACCATAAGCCTCTGGTCCTTTATAGGTTCGTAGTGGCTTTTTCTCGTCCTGTACGAATTGAGCGTCTTTGGCAGACGCTTCTTTTTGCCTGGCGATAGTAACGGCATCAGCTATTTTACTGTCGGTGTTATTCTTGTAGTCTGAACGACTCATGAACGCCCAACCACCAAAAGCCAGAGCACCAATTAACAGAAGAACCGCGAAGACGAGTGATATACCCAGCGCGCTAACTTCCCCATCTTGGTTATGCTTTATCATATGATCAATGGTACCACCGTGTCTGTTGCCTTGCAACAAATAATCACACCCTGGGGTAGTCGTAGAGAAAAACGCCCTTTGCCTGTCTGACAGGCCTGAGGTCCTTTATTGGGAAAGCAAAACTAACTAATTTGACAGGATTATGTTCATATTGTATACATTTTTTATTCAGCTTTGACATATATTTTGGTAATAAAAACACGAATATGGCTTCGGCCGGCGGCCACGGTTTTTGCCAGAAGTCACCCCATATAACTCGCACGTGTTTACGGTAACGCCAAGTCCTGAGCTTACAGATCAGAACCAATAGCGGGTTAAGCTCGTAGCCTACGACATTCAGACCCTGTTTGGCGGCGGCGATTAAGACCTTTCCGTCCCCGCAGCCCAGTTCTAACAAAGTATCGCCTTTTTTTAGATCAGCCAGCTTGAGAGCGGCGGCGACTTGCGGCGTCAGCGTTGGCAAATAAGGAGCTCCGACAAGCAAAACTCCAGCAAAACAGAATAGCAAAAAGAATATCGCCCCTAAAAGTATCATGCCTCGGCGTTAAATTTGGCTTTAAGCTCAATAATGGTGTTTTCGGCGTTTTTTAGGTGTTGCTCCAACTGCTGAACCAATTCCAGGCCACGCTCGTATTGCTTTAATGCCGAGTCGACATCGATATCGTCACGCTGTAAATCAGCTAAAATATCATCCAGCTCTTGGTTTAACTCTTCGTAAGTCGGGGATGATTTTTTTGAATTAGCCATTTAGTTCTCCGCTGTTACTTCAGTGACCGAAGCTTTAAATTTACCTTTAGCAACCTGCACTTCCACTATATCACTGGCCGACAGGTTAGCCGTAGCCCGCAGCGATTTACCCTGGTGCCGCACGATAGCGTAGCCTCGGCGTAGCGTGGCTTCCGGGCTAAGCGCCAGCAGTAACCGCGATCGACTGACTAACGCTTGCTCGTGGTTCTGTAGTTTAGCTTTTACTATTTGTTCCATAATTATCTCGCTCTCGCCAAGTTCGCGCCTGGCGGTGTCGAAGAGCTGCTGGCTAGTTTGTTTAAGCCGCGCCAAACGATCTTGCAAATTCAATATTGCCTGCCCACGTTCTGGTACCAAAAATTCAGCGGCGTTGCTGGGCGTACTGGCCCGGCGATCGGCGGCTAGTTCGGCCAAAGAAAGATCAACCTCGTGACCAATAGCCGCTAAGGTGGGGACTCTGCTGCCGGCTACTGCTCTGGTTACCTGTTCCGTACTAAAGGCCGCTAAATCTTCGGCACTGCCACCACCACGAATTAGTATTAACACGTCCGGCGGTTCGGCTTGAGCGTTAAATTGGTCCAAAGCCGCTACGATCTGAGCGACGGCCGGCTCACCCTGGACCTGGACATCTATATGCTCTATGGTTATGCCGCCCCAGCGAGCATTCAAAATCTTAATAAAATCAGCGTAGGCGGCCGATTGTTTGGATGCGATTAAACCGATCCTGTCGGGTGGATATGGTAACGAGCGCTTACGGGCGTCGTCAAAAAGACCTTCGGCGGCTAGCTTAATTCGGAGTAGCTCCGCAGCTCGTTTTATGGTGCCTTCTCCTACTGGCCGCATGCTCTGCACGTTAACGCTAAAACCGTATAAATTGTGCAGTTTTGGTTGGCCGCGGACTTTAAGCATCATGCCGTCTTCTAATGGTCCGGGTAGTTGATAAACTGTCCCAAAAAACTTAACCGTTGAGTGATCGTCCTTAAGATCAAAATAAACCCAACGATTTTTACTAACCCGTAGGTTGGCCAGCTCGCCCACGATAACTATGCCGCTATAGGCGTACTCCAGAGTTTGGTTAAGTAAGTCCACGAAGTCGCTGACACTAAGTTCAACGTCCTGTGAGACCGTGGATGGGTCGTCACTAATCGTTGGCATCCGGACTTCTATCTACCGTTACGGCTTCCGGTGTTAGCTCGCCTTTATCTAGTGCTCGTCGGTACAGGTAATAACCTGGCGGCAGCTGTAGAGTGGTATTAACCACTCGGTACATTACGGTCACTGGCAAACTGACGGCTGGCGAAACGCCGGCGCTGGCCAGTACGGCCGTCATCAAGGCTTCGTAAATACCAATTCCACCCGGTAAGACTGATACCAGACCGGCAAAATTAGCCACGGCGTAGGCGATAATAACAGCGCCAATATTGATAAAATGGCCAAAGGCCATATAGACGACGTAGATGGCCATAACTTCCGTGGCGTTGGCCAATAACGCCCACCTAAACGGTACTCTCAGCTGTTTATAGCTGTTTTTAATTTCGTTGTAATTGGCATGGAAATCATCAAAAACGCTTCGGGCACGATCAATATTAATTGTCTCGGGGTGACTGGGACGAACCAGCTGGATAACGCGGTTGAGGATTTTCGTGACAGACGTGAAAAAATTATTAATTCGGGCTTTACTGCCAACTATGTAAGCGAAGCCAATCGTTCCTACCAGCAACAGCGTAGACAGGATGGCGGCTACCAGAATTGTCAGGTTACTGACCCGCCCCATAACCGATAAGCTGATCAGACCAAAGACGATCAGTACCTCGAAAGACAAGAATAACAGCGCCAACTTCATGACTTGAACGAGCGTGGCTTTGCCGGCGCTTATTTTATTACCGTCTCGAAGTCTCAGGCCAAAATAAGATATGCCGGCTGCCCCGCCACTTGGGAAAACATGATTAACAAAATTAAGCTCAACTGAGGTTTTTAACAAGAATTTATATGGCAGTTTGTTGCCGACAATTCCAAAAAGCCCTTGGTAGAGCTTAGCCTGGGCATGATAATTCAACGCCTCTACCGGGATTATGAGCAATAATAACCAGCCGTTAACCTTGGTTAAATTACTGATAGTCTCGCCCACCTGGTGTCGCAACGCGTAAATCACGCCGATTAAAGCAATGATGGTTACCCAGTTTAAAACCAGCTTCCAGTTCTTGCTTAGCCATGATTGCTTAGGAGCTTGAGATTCGGTCATTAGCTAACATTATACCGGACCGCTATACTGTAGCTATGCAAAGTATATTACTCTTAGGCCGCCAACCGGCGCTTGGCCTGGCCGAATTAGAGAGTTTGTACGGTTCGGAAGCCCTGCGACCCGTCGGCAAACAGGCAGTTATTGTTGATGTTGACCCTTGCTTGTTGGCCTTTGACCGGCTTGGTGGCTCTGTTAAATTCTGTAAGTTTTTAACGGTTTTAGACACGACGCATTGGGGGCAGATCGAAAAATTTTTGGTAGGCGTGGCGCCCGGTCATAGCCAGACGATTCCCGAAGGTAAAATGCTACTCGGTCTAAGCGTTGTTGGCCTGGATATAAGCTTACGTCAGCTGGAAGCGACTGGCCTGACTATAAAAAAAGCTATCCGTAAAACCGGACGCGGCGTGCGTTTAGTACCCAACAAAACCCAGGAGCTTAACAGCGCCCAGGTAATTCATAATAAGCTGACCGGCCCTAACGGCTGGGAGTTGGTTTTTATTCGTGACGGCAATAAAACTATCGTCGCCCAAACCGTAAAAGTTCAGGACATAGAGAGTTATACACGCCGAGACCGCGAACGCCCTAAGCGCGATACGAAAGTTGGCATGTTACCACCTAAATTGGCCCAGATTTTGGTAAACCTGGCCGTTGGTAGACTGCCCAAAGATAAGCTCAGCTCGATCTGCGATATTCCGGCCGGACAACCAATTCCCCGTCCCATCCTTGGCCAAACATTGCTCGATCCTTTCTGTGGCACCGGTGTTGTCTTGCAGGAAGCTCTGCTGATGGGCTATGACGTTACCGGCAGTGATCTTGAGCCACGAATGATCGAATACACCTCCAAAAATCTGGAATGGCTGAGTGAAATGTACGGCTTTGAAGCCAAAGACTACCCCCTGGAGGTTGGAGATGCCACCAAGCATAAATGGGCCGTCACGCCCGACTTCGTGGCTACCGAAACCTATTTAGGGCGGCCATTTACCGAAAGGCCAGGCCCAGATATCTTGGCCCAGACAGCCAACGACTGTAATTTAATTATTAAAAAATTCCTGAACAATATTGGCTTTCAGGTTCCCAGCGGCACCCGTTTTTGTCTGGCGGTTCCGGCCTGGCAAACCCGCCCAAACGAGTTTAAACACCTACCCCTTATTGACTCCTTAAGCGATATGGGGTACAATCGTATCAGATTTGAGCACGTTCGGGACCAAGATCTTATCTATTACAGACCAGATCAAATAGTTGCCCGCGAGCTCGTAATAATAACTAAGCGCTAGCGCCACTACGGCCAGTCGCATAAGGAGACCCTATGTCACACGTGAAAGCTGGCGGTACAGCTAAAAATATCCACGATAGTCCCGGCCAACGTCTTGGCGTTAAGCTTTTTGGCGGCGAAAAAGTCAAAGTCGGTCAAGTTATCGTTCGCCAGGTCGGCATGACCAAGCGCGGTGGCGACGGCACAAAAGTCAGCCGTAATTACACTATTCATGCCGCGCGTGACGGCGTAGTAACCTACACCAAGCGAAAAATCCGCCTATTTAGCGGTCGCTCCGTTATGCGCACCGAAGTTACTGTTAAGTAACACTCCTAGAATATTGTCTCGTAGACGACGCCTGGTTCGTTTGGATCACCAATACGTTTAGCGACGCCTCGATCAACTAGGGCGTTCCATACGCGTTTCGCGTCATCACTAAGCCTACCCTCAGTGCGTAAGCCCTCACCTGCTGGCAAGGATTTAAGAATCGCTAAATAGGCCGCCGGACCATAGCCATCATGGCGTTTACTGTCTAGGATTCTTATATCTCCAATGTAATTCTCCGCCTTTGCGCGAGTTTCTAAATTAGACTTATTAAGCACGACATAGCCTACTTTTGTGCCATCCGGCCCATTGATATCGAATAAACCAGTCATGGTAACGCGTTTATCACCCTCTTCGGGCATTCTGGGAACAGGTTGATCATCAAACGACACGACCAGACGCGGCTTGTCTATTTTATTGAGCGACACCTCTGGCAAAGGTCGCGCGGGGTCATCATTCAGCCGAGCGTCAAGCCATTGGTTACGCTCAGTCAGATACTGCTCATTGAATCTAGGATCTAGGTTAAATTCTGGTATTTGTGTTTGTCGAGATATTTCTTCGGACATACCGTGTATTTTAGCATAAGCTTTGTTATAAGTCAATTATGTTTGATTAGGGTAAAGCTTAGGCGCCGAGGTGGTGGCGAACTCGTTCGACAACATCGGAAATTACAACCTGCGACTTAACCAGGTATTCGTTGGCGCCCAGGGCTTCGGCGTGAGCTTTGTCGCTCTCTTGGCTTAGAGCTGTTAGCATTATGACCTTAAGGTCGGCTGTTTCCGGGGTATTACGTAGAATATCGAGAACGTCAAAACCGCTGACTTTGGGCATCATAACATCTAACAATACGAGGTCGGGATGATAACTAAGGGCGGCAGCCAGGGCTTCTTCGCCGTTAGATACGCGACGGACATCAAAGCCTTCGGCTTGTAGGCGAACTACGTAAACATTGGCCAGAACATCGTCATCTTCGACTAGTAAAATACGTTTTAGGGGACCTGTAGCAGTAGGAGTTGGAGGTGTTCGCGTTGGTTCCATAACGTTTATGCTACCTTACTCCACTCTGTTTCGCAAGGCCTCTAGTTTGCCAGTAGCGCTTTAATAAAACCTTCGAACATAGGATGTGGACGATTTGGCCGACTCTTGAACTCAGGATGGAACTGGCAAGCCAGCAAGAATGGGTGATCTATACCTTCTATAATTTCTACCAGGTCGTTTTCTGGGTTAATACCGCTGGCTTTGATGCCCCATGATTCGAACTTATCTCTGTAGGCATTATTGCACTCGCCACGGTGGCGGTGGCGTTCGATAATATTAGTGGTGCCATAGGTTTTAGCGGCCAGACTCCCCTTTTGTAGCTGACAGTTGTAATCGCCCAGTCGCATGGTGCCTCCGGTCATGTGCTTGTCGACCTGGTCGGCCATGGTATTAATAATGACGTCTTTGGCGTCAGGATTAAGCTCAAAAGTGGTAGCGTCCTTGAGACCGGCGTTGCGGGCGGCAGCCACCACGGCCATCTGCATTCCCAGACACAGGCCTAGATATGGAACTTTAGCGGTGAGGGCGTACTGGGCGGCTTTGATCTTGCCTTCGATGCCACGCTGGCCGAAGCCACCAGGCACGACGATGCCGTCAAAGCCCTTTAGGGCACTGGCTATGTCGGCCTTGGGCGCATCGTAATCAGAAGCGTCGATCCAGGCGATATCGATACCACAGTTATTGTGCCAAGCGGCCGATCGAAGGGCCTCAAAGACAGACATGTAAGTATCGGTGTTGTCCATGTACTTGGCGACCAGGCCAATTTTGACGATTTTATCGTGTTTAACGGTTGCCATCTTAACTACGCTACGCCAATCTTTAAGATCTGGTTTGGACTGCTCCAGGCCAAGGCGCTCGGTTATAACGTCGGCGATGCCGGAGTCTTCGAGCGTTAGTGGTACTTCGTAAATGCTTTTAGCGTTTGGTAGCAAGGCGATGGCGTCCTGCGGAACACCGCTGAACAGGCTAAGCTTGTTCTTGACGCCGTTGTTGGCCAGCGCTTCGCTGCGGCCTACTAAAATGTCCGGGGCGATTCCCAGGCCTCGTAGCTCGCGGACCGAGTTCTGGGCCGGCTTAGTCTTGGTTTCGTTGCTGGCGCCAAGGTATGGCAAGTAAACCACGTGCACGTAAGCGCAGTTCTCCAGGCCGACTCGAATACCAAGCTCACGAATAGCTTCCACGAACGCTAGTGACTCGTAATCGCCTACCGTGCCGCCGATCTCGACGATATGCACGTCGAAGCCCGACCCAGCCTTAATAATCCAATCCTGAATTGCCCCCGTAACATGCGGAATAATCTGGACGTCGTCGCCCTCGAACTTACCGGCTCGCTCGTCGTTTATAAGTTTTAGTAGCACTTTGCCGCTCATTAGGCTGCTGGTGCTGGTTAATTCTTCGTCTATAAAGCGTTCGTAGTGTCCTAAGTCGAGGTCAGTTTCGGCACCGTCTTTGGTGACGAAACATTCGCCGTGCTCGCGCGGATTAAGCAGTCCGGCGTCAACGTTAAGGTATGGATCGCACTTTTGGAGGTTAACTTTGAGGCCACGAGCTTTTAGCAGATTACCGATCGAGGCGGCGGTAATGCCCTTTCCGAGTCCAGAAAGTACACCTCCGGTAACAAACACGTACTTAGTCGCTTGGTCAGCCACAGTCGATAACACCTCTCTTATTTGTTCTAATGCTACGCTAGACAGGCCCCTCTTGGCAAGCAAAAAATTCATTTCTGGGTCACCGGAGTGTATACTGAGCCATAGATTAGAGATTTTTATGAGATACGCTTTTGTTTGCGCTACTATTTTCGTTATATGGGTGTCTATTATTCTTATGTCTTTGGTGGCTACGGCTTCGAGCGCAGCGTTTTTGCATTACGCCGCTCTAGCTCTAACCGTCGTACTGTTTTATATCGGTTTTAGGAAGAAATAAGATGATTAGTCAGCGTAAACGTATCGCGGGCAGTCTAGCTTGGCAGCTTATTAGTATTCGTCTGTCGTCGGCCGACAACAAAAAACACCAAACTAATCGCCTACTGTTTGAAAAGTTTAGGCACCTCGGCGGCATTTACATAAAGTTTTTACAGATACTGTCTCTAAATATCAGCTTCTTGCAAGGCTGGGCTGGGCCGTCGGAATTTGATATTTTTGAAGCCGCTCCCTTCGAAGAAATAGATATGCAACAGTTACTGGAACGCGAACTGCCAAACTATCAGCAGCAGTTTCTTTCAATCGACACCGTGCCGTTTGCGGCCGGCTCGTTTGCCCAGGTTTACCATGGCACACTGCGCGACAACACCAAGGTGATTATCAAAGTTTTGCGCCCCAGCCTAGCGCGCAACCTTAACTCCGACTTACGCTTGCTGGGCTTGATTGCCCGTCTAAGCAGCCTGTTATTTCCTACTGGAATCATTAACATCCGAGAAGTCTATAAGCAGTTTGCCTCTACCGTTCGCGGCGAGACCGATTATTTACGGGAAGTTCAAAACGCCAGCTGGTTTTATAAATACTTTAAAGATAACCCTGATGTAGTCATACCTCGCACCTACGCTGAGCTGTCTGGCAAGCACCTGCTGGTTCAAGACTACGTTGGCGGCACTTCTCTAGCAGAAGTTTTGCAAGCCCAAAAAATGGGTCAAGGCCCAACCCGGTTTGTGGCCGACAGAGTTAATTCCAACATTTGGCAGCAGTTAGAAATATTGGGCACCGAACTACTGGTGGCTTCAGTTACAGCAGACTTTGTCATAGGTGATCCGCATCCTGGCAACATAAAGCTATTGCCCAACAATCAAGTTGGTCTAATCGACTTCGGCATCGCTGCCTCCGCGCCAAGCAACCGTGGCGCCTTCCTAAAAGTTATGCGTGAGTACGAAAAAGTTTACGCTGATACATTCGACATTAGCAGCTTTACGTTAGCGGCTCTAGATTTTATAGACGAAGACCTATCCTCAGCCTTGCGTGTAGCTGGTCAATATTTATCGCCCAATGATCCCGATACGTTTATAAAGTCGATTGGTCAGTCGGCAACAATGGCGCTTAATGAAGCTCAGTCAGACGAACAAACCCAGCAATTGATGCAGCGACGCAAAATGATGCATATATTTAACAGATCTATAAATAAAAACAATCGTTTCGGTATCAGTTTTAACCTTGAGTCGACAGCCATGATTAAATCAGCTATCACTTATCTTCAAATGGTCGAGATGATGGGTGATGGCAGTCAAAAAACACCGGTCGTTCACAGCTCAATAGTACGAGCCATAAGTATCATAGAAAGCCGAGAGCTTAGCGACGAGTCGGAAGCCAAACAAAGTCCTGGCATTGAACAGGCGCTGGAAGTAATAAGTTCATGGCTGGAGAAGATCGCCGACAACGACCCATTCCTCTATCGCCAAATAACTGCTAGGCTAAGTGCATGAGTGAATTAAAGACTTTAGTTATGCAAGTTCGCTATCCTTATACGGCAGGCGTGATCGCCACTATCTGGCTAGGCAGCGCTGCCTTATTAGCAATCAACCAGGATATGTCTATTCAGCGAATTGTAGTGCTTAACAGCCTGGCAAGCATTATCATTGCCATACTTGGCTTTACTACGCCAAAACGCTAAATCAATAGTTTTAGGATACGGATTAACGCTCGTCGCGAACAAGAGCTTCAGGAACAGCCAATGGTCGAGATAGCACAGGCTCTTCACCTGTAGGCGAAGTTCCTCCATTGATTGGTCCTGCAGGTTCAGTAGTACCTGAAAGGCCTTGCTCTGCTAGGCCAGTTACGCCATGGTCAACGCCAGTTTCTGCTGGCATTTGGCCAACATCTGCAGGAGCTAGGCCTGCAACTGGTCGTGATTCTGCTGCTTCAGTACAGTCTGAGCTGCCGCCTGGTTCGCCTACTACGCCAGCTGGGAAAAGATTCGTATCAGTCTTTACTGGATGATCTGTCCCTTTGCTTAGGCGACGAGCTTCAGCCTCTGCCAAGGCCTTGTATGTTTTTTGTGCGATTTCGTCTACTGAGTGCTCAAATGTTTGGTCAGGAGCAACGTGTTGATTAACGTTAGCTCCGTCTCTATTTGGACTGCCGCCTGGCTTAAAAGCGGCGACTCCTGCTACCCCTACAGCAACAGCTAGTGCTGGTGCTACAATTCGTCGTGTTCGTTGTGATATTTCCATAACCACATATTAGCATAAGCTTTACAGTATGTCAATGATGAT
>CAZQPT010000004.1:0-5313 GCA_964595295.1 uncultured Candidatus Saccharibacteria bacterium
TTAACCGTGGCTTTGGTGCCAACCACAATAAAGGCCGGCGTCTTAATATCACCATGCGGCGTATGAATAGTACCGGTGCGGGCTAGCGTGCCCTGCCCCAGTTCTTTACCAATCTTAAAACTAAAGTCGCTCATTGGTCCTTAGTATAACAGCGTGGCTCTATACTAAGCGTCTTCGAACTTGACCATAGCCTGCAACAACTGACCGCCATGCGTGACAACCGTGCCGGAGGGTACCCAGCCTTGTTTAATGCGCTGGTTAACGTCTCTCTCGAGCAGTTCCAAGGTTCCATTTTCGACCAGGGTATATTCAGAAACTTTTTGCATGGTATTCCTCCTTTAAAGTGTCTGCATTTTAGCAAATTTTATTATTTAAGCGCTATGATAATTCCTGATGATAGCGGTTGTGTTTTTGGACGTTTCAGATTATTCTTAATTTATTATGAAATTTATGAGTTTTACAACACGTCTGCTGGTTTCCGCCAGCCTTTTATTTAGTTTTAGCGTAGCGGCTGTGGCGCCGGCCACCAGCTTTGCCCAAGATAGTAGCACCACCCAACACGACAAGAAAAAGGCCGACACCAATAAAAAGAAAGCCGCCAAGAAATCGACCAAAAAGGCTAAGACTACTACCAAAACAATTACCGAAAAGAAAGTCGTTCCGTTTATAACGGAGCAAACGACTAACCCGAATATGCCGAAGGGTCAGACAAGTGTTGCCCGGGCTGGCCAAAACGGTTTGGAAACCCGAACTTACAAAGTCACTCTAAAAAACGGCAAGCAAACTAAGAAAGTCCTGCTTTCCAAGAAGACCACCGTGGCTGCCGTTTCTCAAATCGTAGCCGTCGGGACGTACGTGGCTCCTCCGCCACCCGCGCCAACTCCGGCCGCCTCTGGCAACACCTACACCAACGTTGATGGCAACACCATAGAATCACCAAGCAGTAACACCAGCGGCGCTACTGGCGTGTGCCGTGACGGCACTTTCACCCACGCCGTTCACCACCAAGGGGCTTGCTCGTCTCACGGAGGTGTTGATCACTGGCTCTAGAAAGATTAGATCGAGGAAACCAAAATGGCGTTTGAAGCGATATTTGAACCACCAGCACCACGAGAAGGAGTAGTAGCGAAAAAGAGAGATTTTTTAGCTGTCTATTTAGGTAAAGGCGACTTTTGGGCATCATTCGTGCCGAGTGGACCGGATTATCATGTTTTCTCTTTGCACAACCTCGAGGGAGCTGGCTGGGAAGAGTGCCAATTGATTCAAAGCTACTTCTGCAAGGGCGAATACGATCTGGATAGCAGGGGTAATCCCGTAGTCACAAAAGAAGCTATATTCTCCCGACCACATGCCCCCATAGCTACGGCCAACGAGTTCAAGCCAACAGAGATAACTTTTACGGACGCCAACCAAAACGAACGCAACGTTCATATACGGCATATCCCCGATTTACCTACGGAACCACTGATAGAGGAATCTAAGAAAATGGCTTTTGAGCCGTGGACCTATAACTAGGCTTCGCTGGCTTTAGCCCGGCGCTCCTGATCGAGCGCGAAATGCAACAGAGCCAGCAAAATCAGATTGATTATAAAGCCCTGAATCGCGCCAAACTGAATCCGCGAGAATATAAAGAACTCGGTCAGGAATATATTGACCAGTACGGCACGACGGAACCATTCCAGCGCCCTGGCCCGCGAAGTTCGTAGCTTAAACAAACCGACTAATAGAAACGAAGCCGCCGCCATCGATGACAAGAATTGGCCAATAATTAATTTGCTGGCGTAGGAGTCGGAGCCGTGGAATAGGGCCCGTATACTACTGAAGTTATGGTAAACCGCGAACAAAACACTGGTTACTATCAATAACGCCTGCAGAGCAAATATAAATGTCACCAGCGGATTAGAACCACGTTGCTGCCAAAAATACAGATAGCCGCTAGTTATTTTACGGCGAGCTCGTAGCACCCAGCCATTACCGGCTGGCACAGTGTGGACATGGCCGAGCAGTTCTTTGAGTTCCCGGGTTATAAAATTATCCGGATCGGCTTTGGCTAGCAGATCGCGCATAGCGGATTTTTCGTGGTGGTCCATGTCGTGGATCACGGCTTCTTCGAACTTCCTAAGAGCGTTTAGCTGGTACTCTTCGCTGGTTAGCTTTTCGCGGCGTGATAAGAAGTTAAACGTTAAAAACAGCACGCAAAATATGGCATAAATCAGGCCAATTGTCGGCCGAAAGAAGTAATTGTTATCCCTGGTAATGAACTTGCCTAACTCGTCAATAAAAACACCAAAACCGATCCCGCCAACTACCGCGGCAACCTTCTCCGACCTAATACCCAAAAACGATAAATTAATAACCACGGCCGCCATTAGTAACAAGCCGCCCCACAGCATATGCGCTATATGTAAACTAGCGCCGCCAACCTGCGGATAGCCGGTTAGATACAAAAATAATCGTAGCAGTAGCAAGCTGCTGATGGCCGAAACTAAGAACAGTTCAAGGTGATCACGGGCCTGGGCGTTACGGTAAAATAGCTGTCGCATGGTAGCTATAGTATAGCGAAGTTAAGCCGACATAGCATAAGCAATTTTCAAATACCGTCCAAGGTGGTAGAATATCGTCATGCCCGCTATAGTCAAACAACAAAAACTCAACCAAAACCAAAAATTATCTACGAAAAGTTGCGAATATTTTTATCGAGAAAAGGCCGTTCCCTTACCTTACGAGCATATTGATAGTGGCGAATCACGCATATTAGTAATGAAGTTTGATCCTGGAGATGAACATACGCGCCTGTTCGATATACCCAGAAACCTCTACCACCCAAAGACTCTCGACGAGCGACTTCAAGATGAAGTCTTTACAGAAGAATATTTCATAGAGGAACTACTGCACGGCGAAAGTCTCGCCAAATGGATGATAACCTCAAGAGGCGCCTGTAGAACTACGATTGAGCATAGGAGTATGCAGGAAGGTTTAGTTGATCCGGTCTCGTTTCTGGCCGTTATGAGTCAGTTAGTCGCCGAGCGCCGCGGTAGCGGTCCTTCTACCAATACTCTTTAGCGTCTAGCATAATTGCTATTAGGGCAGATTTGTGTAATAATGTTAGGTAATGAGTCGTTCGAATTCTCTTGCGCTAGAAGTGCTGTCACAAAATATACCTCCAGCCCTACACGTTGTTGAGGCACCAGACATGGAAGCGCCACTTGATCCGTTTGAGTATAAAGCTTTGCTACTCCCAGGCGAAGTCGAAATAGCCGATCAATACGAAAAGCGAAGACGCAACGCCTATAGATTAGGCGTGTGCGGGTTACTAAGGGCAGGCTACCTCAATAATCCATACGTTACCCGCGAAGTTGAGAAGTACGCCCTAGACCCAGAAGCTAGAGAAAGAGTCTATGAGCATAGTCCTCTATTCGAGCTGGAAACTGATGCCTCTAAACACCGCACCTTGAGTAAGGGAGAAGCTTTGCCTTTGTTTAAGGACCTGGACCGTGGTGTTCAAACATTTGTAAGGCTTGGCGTTTCAGGGGAAAATGCCAAGCCTGAAGACAAGCAAGCTTTCCTAAAACACACTGCGGCATATTCTATACTGCTTCACACTAACATGCGCCTGGCACTTCAGGTCGCCCGTACTCGTTACGGTCACAGTTTTAGCGATGATCCATTCTATAAAGATATCGCATTGGAAACTATTTTAGCCTTAAGCCGCTCATTGCAATTATTCAATCTCAACAAGGGCTGGACTCTTTCTACTTTTGCCGTAACCGCGATAAAGACACAAACCGATCGATTCATAACCAATAACTCGCGGACTATACGTATGCCGACGCATACTGATCAAGAGTGGCAAAAGATGATGAAAATCAATCGTAAGATTAGCGCGAAAGTAGGTCGTGAAGCTACGTTGGACGAACTCATGGCCGAAACCGGCTATAGTCAGCATAAAGTCGCTGGGCTTCAAGATGGTGGCTCCAGATATTTAGTTTCGCTCGACAATGAAGTTATTAGAGTTGATAATGACTCGGACAAGTCAAGCACCCTAGGGGATATGACTGCCGACCCCAGAGCGACAGACGCGCATCAAAGAGCTGCCGAACATAATGAATTAGTCAGTGTACTGGACGAAACCGTGGAAGACGCAAAATTGAGTACTGCCCAAAAGGTAGTTCTGAGTCTGCGTTATAAAATATTTGATGAAGGGCTAGAAGAGATTGCGCCGTCAATACCACTTGATTATGACGGACTTTTTAATGAAGCTGCTGGCAAAGAAGATGGCTTGGAACCCATAAAAATAGCCCGGGCCCTCAAGGACGCTAAGCTCCTTCCTAAAGCTTCGGCACCCAAAGTCAAGCAGATGGAAGCGGAGGTACTGTCTATTCTATCAGGATACGATAACCTTCGAGCGCTTAGTGATTCTCCAGAAGATCAGCCCTCAAAAGTCGAACAATTAGCCCTGGGCTAAAATTACAGATGTATTTTTTTAGCGCTTGCGCTTCTTAGGATCGAGTTCTTTTTTGCGCAGTCTTAACGACTTTGGCGTACACTCTAGAACTTCGTCGTTCTCGATAAAGTCTAGGCATTGTTCCAGACTAAAGATAGTTGGTGGCGTTAGTTGTACCACGCCATCGGATGAGGAGCTGCGCATGTTAGTAAGGTGCTTAGTCTTACAGACGTTGATTTCCATGTCTTCGGAACGAGTGTTTTGACCGATGATTTGGCCGGCGTAGACCTTTTCGGCTGGGCCAACAAAAGTCGTGCCGCGAGCTTCGGCGTTTTGCAAAGCATAAGGCGTAGTGATACCGGTTTCAAAGGCAATAAGCACGCCTGGGCGTAACTGTTGCAAAGCAGACCCCTCTGGCTGAGAATCAATAACCAGGCTGTTCATAACGATGGTGCCTTTTGTATTGGTCAGCAGAATGTTGCGCATACCAAGCAGTGCTCGAGTTGGCATTTCGTAGATCAGTTTGGTGACGCCTTTAGGGCTGGCAAACTGCTCTTTTAGAGTCGCGCGACGTTGGCCGAGCTCCATCTGAACGGTACCAACGTGCTCGGCTGGAACTTCAATAATAACTTCTTCGACAGGCTCCATGGTAACGCCGTCTTTAACGGTGGTAACGACTTGCGGACGGCCAACTTCGAACTCGTAGCCTTCGCGGCGCATTGTTTCGATTAGCACGCCCAGATGAAGCTCGCCACGGCCAGAAACCGTAAAGCCAATACCATCATCTTTTACTCTCAGACCAACATTGGTTTCTAACTCTTTTTTAAGGCGCTCGCTAATTTGGCGGGAAGTGTTAAACTCGCCTTCCA
>CAZQPT010000004.1:5413-28616 GCA_964595295.1 uncultured Candidatus Saccharibacteria bacterium
AACTCTTTTTTAAGGCGCTCGCTAATTTGGCGGGAAGTGTTAAACTCGCCTTCCAGGCCTTTGAACGGTGAGGTGTTAGGGCCCATATAGATCCGAAGTGTTGGAGCTTCTACTTCTATAACTGGTAGGGCTTCGGGCTGTTCGCTGTCGGCGATGGTTTCGCCAATTTGGGCATCGCCAATGCCGGTTAGCTGGACGATATCGCCGGCGATGCCTTGGCCAACTTCCGATTTGCTAACTCCGTGGCTCATGAAAACGTTGTCAATCTTTGCCTTAGTAAAAGTGCCGTCTTTTTTGCACAGCGTAACCGGGTCGCCGGTTTTAATACGGCCACGCGTGATTCGTCCAATGGCATACTTGCCCTTAAAAGTATCGTGCGCCAAAGCGGTAACTAACATTTGGAAGGGCTTATTAAGTTCGACGGTAGGAGCGGGCACGTGGCTAACGATGGCGTCAAAAATTACTTCCAGATCGGCATCGGTATTTTCTGGATCCTCTGGTATTTTGTCCCAAGCTTTGCCAGCCCGACCAATGGCGTAGTAAACAGGATAATGCAGTTGATCTTCGTGAACGGCTAGCTCTAAGAATAAATCGGCCAATTCGTCTTCGACTTCTTTAATACGACTACCGGATTTGTCGATTTTATTGATAACTACTATTGGCTTGAGCTCGGCGGCCAGCGCCTTACCAAGTACGAACTTAGTCTGTGGCATTGGGCCCTCCTGGGCGTCAACGATCAGTAAACAACCGTCTGCTAGGTTGAGCGTGCGCTCGACTTCACCGGAAAAGTCGGCGTGTCCCGGCGTATCAATAATGTTCACCCGGTAGTCATTGTGCTGGACAGCCGTAACTTTGGCGGTAATAGTAATGCCACGCTCTTTTTCCTGATCACCGGAATCCATAATTAAATCCTGGCTCATCTCGGACTGATTGTCACGGAAGGTTTGAGACTGCTTTAACAGGCCATCAACCAAGGTAGTTTTACCGTGGTCAACGTGCGCGATAATAGCGATATTACGAATTTTGGATGGATCTTGAACGGTTGTCATAGCAATAAAAAAGACGCTTCTGTTAAAGCGCCTGGCTTTCTACCCCTAATTATAGCATACTCTCCCCTGTTAGCCAACCCCCTGTCTCGTGGTCCGCCCATTTTTGGACATACATATAAAAGATGTACGAAAGACGTATAAAACATGGATAATACATGCATATTATCTACATCGCTTAAAAACGCCGACCAAAAATGTAGCTTACTTTGTGGGTTGGCTGTGTGTTATCTGTTGCTGATGAGCTTGTGACTCATTGACGTGGCGTTGATGCTCAACGCTTAACCCAAAACCTATCGTGACAGCAGCAAGGGCGGTCCAACCTGCAGCTGTTTTGACAAAATTCCGCCTACCTATGGCGATAAGGTCTTCGTCGCTACCATTTAATTCATCAACGCCAACATTCGGGCCTTCGTAGTCGCGAAACTGTTGGAGAGCCGTGGCTTCGCCACTGTCTTTGAACTGCTCGTTAAGCCATTTTCGCATACTGCATCCTTTGATGAATTAATTATAGCAGTATTATAGCAAATTAATGTAGTATTGTCAAGCGTTAGCTTTTTAGTTTACGAAGGTCAAAGCGTAGCCGATTTTGCCAGCTCGTCCGGCGCGACCGATACGGTGCACGTAATCCTGGTAGGACTGGGGCTGGGTGTAGTTAACCACGTGACTGATGTCGGTAACGTCGATACCACGGGCAGCAACATCGGTGGCAACCAAGATTTTGGTCTTGCTGGCCTTAAAGTTGTCGAGCGCGCGTTGGCGCTGACCCTGTGATTTACCACCGTGAATGGCGTCGGCGCTAAAGCCGCGGGCGATTAGCTCGTTGCTCAAGCGCTCGACGCTACGTTGGGTCTCATCAAAAAGGATAACCTTGCCAACTTCTTCTTTAAGAAGTAGTTCGTGAAGTTTTTCCATTTTTTCGCTGTTGCCGTTAAAACGAATGACGTTCTGGTGAACGTTCTGGCTGCTGTCGCCGGTTTTAACGGAAACCGTGATTGGATCTTTAGAAAAGGTGCGGATTAAAGCCTGGACTCGGGAGTCCATGGTGGCCGAGAAGAAGTATGACTGACGGATCGGGTTCATCTCGTCCAGGATGGAACTAACGTCATTAACAAAGCCCATATCGAGCATGCGGTCAACTTCGTCTAGCACGACAATGTTGAACTGGTCTAGGCGTAGCGTGCCACGTTCCATGTGATCTTTAATACGACCTGGCGTACCAATAACGATACGCGGCTTGTTACGAAGATCACGTAGTTGCGTGCCCATGCCGGTGCCACCAATAAGCAGAGCGCCGGTAAAACCACCGCCCTTACCAATGCTGCGCATTTCGTCTTCGATTTGCTGAGCCAGCTCACGGGTTGGAGCGACAATTAACGCTTTGGCGTTCTGACGGGTAATTAAAGCGTGAGCGATTGGAATACCAAAGGCCGCCGTTTTGCCGGTGCCGGTGTTGGCGATGCCGATCATGTCGTTACCTTCCAGCGCCATTGGAATGGTCTGGTCCTGGATAGCTGATGGGAATTCGTACCCCTTAGCTGTTAAGTTGTCGTGGATAACAGTCGCTACGTCGAAATCGGCGAAGCGATTCTTAGCCGTGTATTGGCTTTCTTCGATTGGTGTAGCCACCTGAACAAAACGGGCTGGATCGATGTATTCGCCACGGCGCTTGTTACCGCCGCCTGAGCGACCACGGTTACCGCCGCTGCCACCGCGACCGCCTTGTTTTGCTGAATTGTAAACTGAATATTTGTAAGATGCCATAAAAAAATGAACCCCTGTTCTGTACACGACTTAGCGTGTTACTTAAGTACTTAGAATTGATATATCGATTGCTACTAATGAAATCGAGTAATCTTTTCTTTGTCTTAAGCGTTCAGACCCGGATTCATTCAAACAATACCTTTACATTAGCACGATCTGGCTGGCGTGTCAACGCTGACGACCGAAAGCGTAGCTTTCCGAAGACCAACGTAGTGCTGGATACTGGGTGTGATCGCGGTGCGTTCCCGGCATTATTAATAACTGGGCGCCAGTATTCGTACCGGAATTATCAAGAAAATCTAAGTCTTCTATAAAGCGTTTTACGTCACCTAATTTTCTATATAAACGATCTTTCTCAGGCACATGATAGGTCAGTAAAGCTTCCGGCTGTTTTCGTAAGGCATGTAGCGTATCTACCGTCGCCGGACTAGTTAATGAACCTCTGCTGCCACGGCTAAAGGCTATCATATCCGACCAAAGCTGCACTAAGCCATGGCCCTTCAAGGCCTGTTTCATGCTCCAAACACCATCAGCTTCACTAACATATGCCCGCCGCATAATATCTCTTGCCTCGTAAAGCAAAAAGTCGTCCAGCTTCCAATTGTCTTTTGAGGCCGCTTTATATTTTTTGTCATCGGCCATATCACCCGTAATCATACTAAGGCCCCATAGCAAACGTGTTGGGTGATTACTGATATTAGGTCGGCTCTTCATATAGGCGTGGGTTACCTGACCGTCGGGCATCGCGCCCATAAGCGCCGTGGCGTAAGCTCCGCCAGCTGAGTTAGTTGAGGCGCGAGTTATGGTATAACCTCCAACCAACCTAAGGGCTCTTTCTAAGGCGGCGATGGTAGGTAAAGGATCGCCGTTAGGCTGCGTAAACCGCCCGGTGCGCTTTATGTAGCGTCGTTCGTCACTATCCCAGTAGGAAGTTTTGCCGTTCCCAAAACTAGCTATGTATAAGCGCTGACGATCAGGGCTAAGCGCGCTATGCTCAGCGCACTCTACGGCATTGCCAATATTATCGCTGATGCTGGACGTAAAGGTTGATACTTCGGCATCAACGCCATCGTTTGGATCGGCGTGTCGGTTCGCCAGTCCAACTTCAAATTGCTTACCGGTTTGAGGATCAATCAGCACGGTTAGACTTTGGTCTATATCTTCTAGAGCTCTAAGATAGTTATCGTCAGCTATAGTAGCTCTTGGTAGTATGAGGTCGTCTACTTTTTGATAGCCTTCAACAATTTCAAATCTTTGAGCTACAAAAGGATCACTGTTGCCAAAAGTATAGGTGTTCATATTAACCGCGCCTTAGCCGCGTTGAGTTGCCCAAGCGACAGATTGTCCCATGAGTAAAGCGTAGTACAGTGGGCTTTCACCGGCTAAGTGCGGCGCTCCAGCCGCTTCGTGGCCGATAGCCTTAGCTAGGCGAAGCATTTTAGCATGACGGAAAGGATCTAGCGCTTCATTAGGTCGAGTACGGATTAACTTATCTTCGATGTCATAGGTAATTGAGCTGGTACCGTTCCAGCCAAGTGCTAGTGGAAATACCCCTCGTAGCTTTACGGCTTTGATAAGGTCAGGCTGCATGGTACCGTGCCTCAGGGCAAGAGCGGTGCGCCAAGCGCCTTTGGCGACTATGGTTTGAGCCATTGTAACCATCGCCCGATTATTAATTTCTTCGAGTTCGCGTCGCGACTTAGGACCAGACTCAGTCCATTTGCCGTCAGACTTAATGCCCGAGTTGTTAGGTGGAGCTGGCTTATCTAGTAAGTAGTTCTTGGCTAATTCGCCCCGGCCACGGTCTTTGTAGGATGTCATTTCGGCGAGCGTAGCGCTAACAACATCGAGGTTTTTAGAGCGGGCCAGCATGGCGTGGCCAACGCTAGCGCCCTGAGAATAGCCACCAACGTGAACTTTTCCGAAGCCCTCGTACTCTAATATTGCTTCGGCGTTATCAGCGTAAACGCTGAGGTCGCCATCTTTTCTTAAAGCCTTTTTTTGCTTGCGATCGAGTGATGGAGCGTAATCGACGGAATCAGCACTAATTATTACGACCGGGATGGCCTTGCCTTCTCTATCGCGGACACCCAAAGCTTTAAGAACGTCGAAGACTAAACCATGTTTGATAAGATTGTTAACCGTATTGCTGTCAAAGCCCTTTTTGTTGCCAACTTTAAGGGCGTAGGCAGCTGCTCCACCAGAGGTGTAATCGGGTTGTAGCGGATTGCAAAATGGTAGCGTAAACACCATGGCCGTATCTTTTGAAGAGTCAGGTTCTTCAATAACGGCGTATTTTGGACCACCAGGAGTAACGGGTTCTTTAACTGAATCTAGTAAGCCTTGGAGATAAGCGGCTTTATCGGCTTCGTATGCGGCGTCTTCACGCTCTAGAACTACTCCCACCTCCGATGGCATGCTAGCTCGCGACAGTGCTTTGTGCTCATCAAAATGATATGTTGTGTCTGGTACGTACAGTAGTGGTGATTCTACTTTTAACATAGTGCGTATTATACTCTTATTTTGATTATCTGTCAATACTTATGCTTACTTTTTACCAGGTGTGTCCTGACGCTCAAGTGCTATAGAATAAAGACATGGATAACAGACCACTTGCCGAGCGTCAAAGGCCAGAAAACCTGAACGACATTGTCGGTCAGGAGCATTTAGTTAGCGCTGGCAAGATTATTTATGAAATTATCGAGCACCAACAGCCTACTAGCTTGATTTTATGGGGTCCGCCCGGTAGCGGCAAGACTACCCTGGCCCGGATTATCGCCCAAGGAACAGGGGCCGAATTCGTAGAGTTGAGCGCTGTTACCTCTGGCAAAGCTGACGTGGTTAAAGTGATAGAGCGGGCCGCTCAAAACCGGCGCTTGGCAATGCAAACCATACTGTTTGTCGATGAGATTCACCGCTTTAACAAGGCCCAGCAAGATGCCTTTTTACCTCATGTGGAGGATGGCACCATTATCCTGATTGGCGCCACCACCGAAAACCCTAGTTTTGAAGTTATTAATCCTCTGCTCAGTCGGTCGCGAGTATTGGTGCTAGAGCCTCTTACCAAAGACGCTATCGTAAACATCTTAAAACGAGCGGCCAAGGCCGAAAAGCTAACTGCCAAAAAACTACCGACAAAAAGCATCGATCTGCTGGCTGAGTTATCCGGTGGTGACGCCCGGATAGCCCTGGGCAATCTGGAGCTGGCTATGCAATTAAGCGGTAGCGACCCGATCACGCCACAAGTCGTGGAAACAGCCGCCCAGACCCGTCTGCCCGGCTACGATAAAAAGGGCGAAAGCCACTACAACATCATCAGCGCCTTTATTAAGTCGATGCGCGGCTCGGACGCCACGGCGGCGCTATACTATCTGGCACGCATGCTGCAAGCCGGCGAAGATCCAAAGTTCGTGGCTCGACGAATGGTTATTTTTGCCTCGGAAGATATCGGCATGGCCGCGCCAGCCGCTTTAAACCTGGCCGTCTCTACATTTTTGGCGGTTGAGCGAATTGGCATGCCGGAAGCTCAATACACTCTGTTCCACTGCGCTACGGTAATGGCCAAAGCACCAAAGTCGCGCGAGGTAGCCGATGCCATGCGAGCCGCTCAACAAACGGCCAAAGACTACCCGGATCTGGCCGTTCCGTTGCAATTGCGCAACGCGCCGACCAAACTTATGAAAGATCTGGGCTACGGTAAAGGCACCAAGTGGCAAGCAGGCTTTAAGCACCCCAAGGGTTTTATGCCTGAGGCGCTTAAGGACACTGACTTCTTCGCGGGCGAATAGTCTTAGAGGAGCGACTTCATATCGCTATCGAGCTGAGCTGGATTGACTGGTCCGTCAATTGCAGTGTCATCGAGAGCGGCGCTGGCTTTTTTAACGTCAGCTGTAGATTTGATAGAATCTGGTTCGCCGGCTTTTGAGCTAACAACATCCGGCGTGCTGTTATCAGACATCTGCATGACGCGGTAACCGGCGAAGCCGACTCCAGCCAGTACTACTACGGCCAGGATTAGAACGAGATGGCTGCTGCCTCGTTGGTTAAGAGTTTTCATTACTAGTTACTCCCTTCTGTGGTTTCGGCCGGTTTTGCTGATTCAAGTGATTTGAGTACTGCTTTAGCGGCGGCTTTGTAGGCTTTAAGGTTAGTTCGGGTGGTTTGGGCGGCGGCTTTGAATGTCGCTACGTCACTGGCCACGCTGGTGCTATTGCAATCAACCGATGGAGCCACGGCTTGTAGGGCGGCGATTGAGGCCGCGGATGTAGCCTTGGCTGTTTGGGCAGTCGCTAGCAAGGTCGCGAAGTCAGTTGCATGGACATTTCCGGACTGCTGGAAAGCAACGGCTTTGTCTAGAATACTGGTAATGCGGGTTTGGGCGCGATTACTGTTGCCGACGATGCTGGCAAACTTGTTTTCGATGCCTTTTTTGTGAGCTTCGCAGACTTTTTGACGCTCAGCCGGGGTTTTTACTTTGTCGCCGGCGTGCTCTTTACGAAGCTTAGCGACCATATCATCGCCTTGCTTGTGTAGCTCGGTGTGACTAGCGCTATTCTCGGCTTTTTGTTGCTCAGTTTCGTTCTCGGTCTCGGTTTTAGTCGTGGTTGTGCTTCGACCAGAAGTGCCAGATCCGCTACCGCCTGAATTGTGTGTTGTCTCGGTACTACCGACGTGTTCAGGTTCTGTGGTTACGGTTGACGTAGATCCAGTGGTGGTGTCATCAGCGCCATGCTGGGCCGACACTGGGCCAACCACGAAGACCAAGGCCAGCGTAAGTACGGCAAGCGTTGAGCCAGCTCGTTTTAGTTGAATCTGTTTCATGATAGTTTAATTTCCTTTTTGATTATGCTTATCTGTTATATATGGTACTACGGCCCCTTAAAAAATACAATTTAGGTGTGGATAACATTAGCCTTGGCGGGTAACGCCCGCAACTGGAGCGGCAAGAGCGCCAACCACAGTGAGCACAGCGTAATATAGTAATGCTGTGACCAGTTACTGGGATGCGCGCCAAAGCTGGTGAATATGGCAAAAATCCCGAATAGTAGATAACCAGCCACGATTACGCTTAGAGTCGGCGTTCTGCTATAAAACCATAGCACCAAGGCGCTGGCGAACAAGCAAAGCGACGACAAGATGCTCCCTAACCCATGTGCCAACAGCACGCTATCGTGTAAAAAAGTCGGGCAGGATTGGACCCCGGGATCGCAACGTAGCGGCAAACCCGCGGCAATTATAGTGCCGATAGCAAAAATCACCACGTTTGTTAACACCAACGCGATAACTCGCCGCTGTTTGGTAAATCGGAATTGCTGCCACAGCCACCAACACACTACCAGAACAATTAGGCTGCTGATCGTATCGCCAGCAATAAAAAACCAGTTATAGGGCTGGTGCGATCCACTAAGATCGCTGGCTAAACCATGGGCCGCGACCGTCGGATTCAACAGATTACCCAACGGCCACGTGCAATACAAAAGGCCAGACAATGCCGCCAAAAGATCGGTTAACGTGTATTTGCCTGTTTTGGCCAACGTTTTCATACTTATTTATTGTAAACGGTCGAGCTCAATTTGTAATCTCCATGAGCTTAGCTTACAGACACTATCTGTTCCCACGGCAAATCATTTTTGCCGAAGTGGCCATAAGCGCTGGTTTGAGCATATATAGGACGCCGCAGATCAAGCTTTTCGATGATGCCTTTTACAGATGTGTCAATGAGCTTGTCCTTAAAAGCATATAATTCGGCGTTGCTAACAGTTGCCGTACCAAAGGTTTCTATGGTTTGCATAAGAGGTAAAGGCTGGCCGATAACATAAGCCAATCCAACTTCGCATTTAGTCGCTAAGCCGGCAGCCACTATGTTCTTGGCTATATAGCGAGCCGCGTAAGCACCACTGCGGTCAACTTTGCTTGGATCCTTACCGCTAAACGCGCCGCCGCCGACCCTGGCGTAACCACCGTAGGTATCAACCACGATCTTGCGTCCAGTTAGGCCAGCGTCACTATCGGGGCCGGGAATATGCCATAAACCGGTACCGTTTATGATGATGTCTTCGTCTTTTGGAAGTTCAAATTTATAGTGTTCCAAGACAGGCATCACTATTTCGCGAATAGCATCCGTTCTTACCTGTTCGGCCGTTGTGTCTTCATCGTGAGCTACGGCCAGCACCAACTTTTGGACACCAACCGGCTTGCCACCTTTATAGGCTACGGTTACCTGCGCCTTGCCATCGGGTCGTAGCCATTTTAACTCGTTATTTTCGCGAGCCGCGTCAATCCGTCGGGTGAGTGAATGCGCCAGCGCTATAGGTAGCGGCATTAACTCCGGCGTTTCGTTAATCGCGAAACCAAACATCATGCCCTGATCCCCAGCTCCGTCCTGGTCCACGCCAATAGCGATTTCCGGTGACTGGTGGTGAACATCATTGCTAAACTCGGATTCTTCGCCAAAGCCCCAGGCCTTAACGCTATAGCCAAGCTGAGCGACCTTTTCGCGGACAATATGTTCGTAGTTAAGGATCGCGTGAGTGTTTATTTCGCCGAACAGGGCAATTTTGTTGGCTCCGGCCACGGTTTCGATACCGGCTCTGCTTAAAGGATCCTGTGTCAGCGCGGCATCTAAGATAGCGTCACTAATAGCGTCGCAGATCTTGTCCGGATGCCCGGCACACACGGATTCGCTGGTAAAATAAGTTATTACTCCGTTAGTAGTTTGATCTGACATAAAAATATCCTTCCCCCGACTATGCCGAGAAAGGATATAAGCATCAAAGCAATATCTTTCCCGAATAATCGGGACTAGATGGAGCACCAACACTTCTTAATGAAGTAGGTTGCCGGCAGGTCGTAAAGCTAGATCTCTCGCTGCGCTCTGTATATTTATAAATTGTTAACGCTTCCAACTATACCATAGCTATAGTAATACGACGCAAATTTCGCTATAATCACCTCTTGTAGATCGGGTAATTTTATACTTACTATTTACAAGAATGGGGATTGGCCAAGTGGTAAGGCAGTGGATTCTGGTTCCACGATCGGGGGTTCGAATCCCTCATCCCCAGCCATAATTTGACACAATACAATTTTTATTATAATCTAGTTTTATGGGTGAGTATACAACTATTTTTAGCGAGGCAGACCATGAAGAACTCTGGGATGAGATCCAATCAGAAGAATGTCGCGCTACGATTGAGCGACTTGGGCAGCAATTTGCAGATGAAAGAACATTTATAGAGCTTGATGCTGAGCTGGATTCCATCAACATTGATCCTACTTTGTAAGAATCTTGGGGTTCCCAGCGCGTGAGCCATCCCCAGCCAAAATTATTCAGCAGATCACATGATATAATTAACTTATGAATCAGTCGACAAAGCTGCCATCTAAAAAAGTACAGAAGCTCACTAAGAGCTTCATTAAAAAGTACCGTCCCGCCCTAAAAGAACTTGCCAAAAAATAGGCCATGTTCGGCAAAACCCCTGACTACGACCTCGAGTTCGTATGCTATCTTCATGACAGCATTATTGATGCCAGCGGAGGTTCCAAAGGCTTTCATGATGAGACCCTAGTTAAATCTGCGCTTGCCCGTCCCTTGCAGACGGCGTTTGGTGAAGAGATATATCCCGATTTATTCAGTAAGGCAGCGGCCCTGCTTGAATCAATTGCCAGAAATCACGGCTTTCGGGATGGTAATAAACGTACAGCAATGGCCGCTGCCGTACTATTTTTGCAGCTCAATGATATATTTATCGAATTTACGAATAAAGAGTACGAAGTATTCATGCTCCATGTGGTAAACAAAAAACCACCGCTCGAAGAAATTATATATTGGCTAAAAAGTCACGCACAAAACTAGGCTGGGGCTCCAAACGCGGGACGTATACCCAGCCAAGCATAATTTTTCCAAGATACTAGGAGTCTTTTGTTATTGCCCTAGCTGCTCCGCTAGTTCAATGATAATTCCCTCTGGTCCGCGGAAGTAACAAAGCTTATACATGTTTTTATAATTGTAGGTGTCGACAAAAACTTCATAACCCTTTTGTTTCATGGTGGTTACGATGTCTTCAATATCCTCTACGACAAAGGCTAGATGCTGCATGCCGTGCGAGTAGATGAAACTCTCTTGAGCCCCCGATTTACCCGCTGGATTAATAAATTTGGCCAATTCCAAGTTTATTTGCCCATTTGGCGCCTGCATGAAGACAATCTGTGACTTGGCGTTTTTGAACCCCGTTACTTTATCCAGCAGTTCACTCTGCTCCTGCGCTTCGCCTTGAACTGTAAAGCCAAAATCCATGAAAAACTCCTTGGCTGCCGCTAAGTCATGTACCACTACACCGATATGATCAATCCTCTGAATTTTCATCTTATAAGCTTAGCAGTGAAGTTCAGACATTGTCTACGACACTCAGCCTCTCATAAATTAGCTCCTGGATTCATCAGTAAGCTACAATGATCCCATGGCTTCACAACATATTCGCAATACCTTGCACATATTAAAACGATTTTTGTTAATAGCAGCTATTAGTCTAATGACTACGGTTGGATCGTATGGAATTATCACAGGCCGGGATCTGCCGCTCGATCCGGTGCGCAGCTACAGTACAATAACCGGGAAAAATATAGTCCCGTTGCCATGTGCCGCCCCTAGCTATGATTCCAGTAAACCTGTCTTGTCTGAGACCCGTGGCGTACCATTTAATTATCATTATTATGATCCCTGCCATGGCAATCAAATCTTGCGTGATGGTTTTTTATTGGATTTTGGTTTTTGGATTGTTGCGTACGCGGTTGTGTGTTTTGGCTTAGCGGCCTATCGAAATGCCAGAAGTTCAAAGCATATAAACTAACGGCTTAGTGTGGTAAGCTATGCTTAAAGTTTAAAGCTTAAGGGGGAACATGCGTACCATCATCAAAAATCAGGCAGGTTTCGCGACCCTTGGCATTGTTGCTTTAGCAGTGGTTATCATTGGGCTCGTCGGAGGTGCCGGTTATCTAGTGAGTAAAAACAACACCGACTCCAAAAAATCAGCGGTCACGCAGCAATCCAATGATCCCGCTAAATCTATTCACGCTACTAAGCCAGCATTCGGGTATGCGACTACTGTTACCGATCCCGATAAACAAAAGATTATCGCCCTGCTGATTCCAAAATGCGGCGGCGATGCCGAGCAGACACTGGCAGCTATTTCTACCGATCCTCAAAAATTTGTCATCAAAGGCTACTACGCAAGGGTCACTGTCCAGTGTGACGGCGGAGGCTTCACGTCATATCTGACAAAAGATGACGCCGGAATATGGACCGTCCTCGAAAACACCCAGCAGGCACCTAACTGTAAGTATTTCGACAACACGCCAGGCATATCGGCCGATGTTGCCACGACCTGTTACGACGAGAACACCCTTAAAGAACGTACCATAAACTAACTTTTAGGCTGTTCATTGCGGCAATATGGGGCTAGACATCCGAGCGCAGCTAGGGTGGATACAAGGGCGTTGACAAGTCATCAATGCGTTGGCAGCTTAAGATCGATTACGTACGGATCTACCAGTAAGCCCCGGCGGGGTGATCAGTTTTTAGTAAGACGATCCGTTATCTTTGCAGCGAGTGGCTGTATAAATAGCACGACCGGAAAAGCAACCAGTAAACTGATGCCCCACCTGTGCGCTGTAGCAACGGTCAGTACGGCCACTAAGCCTTTCGCGACAAAAGTATTGATGGCCGTTACGATTCCGGTCATTGGCAGTACTAACAAGAAGCTTTGTACGTATCGTCTGTAGCGTTTATCGATCATGGGTTTATTTGCTTACCATACGCGATTAAGACTTTGACTCGGCGATGTTGACCATCCAAAAGACGCCAAACTTATCAATACACATGCCAAAAGCGTCTCCCCAAGATGCTTTGGTGAGTGGTTGTTCAACTTTACCGCCCTCGGCAAGCTTGTTGTAGTAACCAGCAAGCTCATTTTCATTGTCACCGCTTAGCGATATACTTATGTTTGTCCCGGCGATATATTCCCTAAAGCCGGTTGCCGTGTCTGATGCCATGAGCGTAATGCCGTTCTCGGCTACCAATGAGGCGTGCATGATCTGGTCGGGTTTAACCCCATGCTCGGTCATACCAGCTTCACCAAAAGTCGACATATCTAATTTTCCACCAAAGACTGTTTTATAAAACTCCATCGCTTCTCGGGCATTGCCCTCAAAACTAATGTATGGATTGATCTTAGATAGCATGATTTTCTCCCAATGTTTACGTTCAGTGTTTATTATACACTGGGAGCACGCTAAGAGGCGTTAGAGTTTTTTGTGCCGATGTGTATACTGATGCTATGCGGCAATTAAAACGCTTACCTGTTCTAGCATGAAGTTAGTTATGGTTGTATCGGTTTAAATCTAGGTTGACGTACGCCTTGGTGTTCAATTTCTTCTAGAAAATTATTAGCCGTTCGTACCAAACTATATTTCTGAGTAAGGAGCGATATATGACACATGGCGTTTCACTATCCTCGAGGAAGCCTGTCGTTACAATTTGATACTCTCCACCCTTATAGTGCCGGAAGAGTTGCCCGTCTTTTGGTCTAATTAACCCATTCCAGCCTGCGTTTATTTCATCAAGTGATTTTTGCTTAGTCATATTTATGTAAATTAAGGCTAGACTATGCCTTCGGCTTTTGCCCGTTCATAGTCAATATTCCAGACGTAATCATTTTTTACTTTAAGATGGGCCGTGTCAAAAATCCCTTCGCCAGGATTGTAGATTTTGAGTTCTGGTTTATGGCTGGCCATATCGTACCCGGCCTTAAAGTCCAGATTAAGTACGAATAATTGACTGATTATTATATCCAGTAACTTATCTTTTTCGGCTGAGTCTATGTGAATGGACTCAGCTAATTCAAGAGCAAACATCAGATGCTTTTGGTGATGCTTATCCTCGTAGCTTATCAGCCGGAAATTGGCTATTTTTTTCTTATAGTCTTCGTTAGCATTTATGATCTGTCTTATTTCTTCGGGGCCAACGACACCACCATAATAGTCGACCGATAGATCGCTTCGTCCATAGTAAAAAAGTACTCCAAAATCAAATTCGATGAGCTTTAGCAAATCTTCGCGGCCAAGTTTTTTGAGCTTTTTCTTAAAAGCGTAAAAATCTTCCGGATGACCCAGATCATGAATGTTGTATCTAATTCTAGGGCTTAAATTTTCCAACCGGCATATGGTAACCAGCAGTTCACCTTTGGCATTATTTTCAAATAGGTAGTCATATGGATTGTATTGAAAAATCATTGGTATGATGCCGCGATTTTGTTTGAGCAACGCTCCGCGAAGCTCCCCGTCATCAAGTAATGCCTGCCTGAGCGCTATAGTAAAATCAGTTTCATGGGCGATATTTATTTCTAGATCTGATGCTCCGTATGACCCCACAACGGAACTAAACACCTCTAGAAGCGACTTTCTCATCGGCTCGCTGATTCCTTCCCCGCCATAGATGGCCGAAATGTTGTATTTACTAAAGTCTACCCTTTTGTCATCAGCTATTTGCTTAAGAAAGGGTGGGTAACCAGTAATTACGTAGTCGAACTTAGGTCCGAGCTCAAGCAAAGTATCAATAACCTTAGTCAAATCCGGTCCTGTAGACTTAACGCGACTGATTTCCATAAGACTTATCGACGTGTTGAAGCCTGTTGACCAGGCGCCCATAGCAAATGTATTGATCACTATTGGATCTTGACCCTCGATTAAGTGCCTAAATGCTACCTGTATAATCCGTCGGGTAAAACGCCGCTCTTTCTCACCCCTGGCCCAGCTTGTTGGGTGTCCACTGCTACCAGATGATTCGTCTAGCATGACGCCACTTTTGGGTAAAACGCCGTTATTTAACTTCTCCGTTAGAAAGTACTTCTTAATATAGGAGTCTTTATCAGTTTCCGGAACATCATTAAGCGTGGCGCCGCCAAGCTTTACTTTAGGTCCATGGTAATTATGATTTAACATGTAGTCCTTATAGGCAGGCACGTGTTTGACTGCATACTTATAAACTCGTACGGCCCTGACTTTCCCTAGGAAAACACGAAAATTACCCACTTGAGGCGCCAGGAAAAACTTATGTACAGATGGACCAACATCAATTATCCAAATGATTTTGTCGAGGACGGCTACAAAGCCAATATATATAAAACGAAACACGTTAACTCCTTAATAAATGTTCTTTAACGGGCAATCTTAAGCTATGATTAGGCTTTTCTGATCTTCCGGCGCGGTAAATAAAAACCAAGAAATTCTCATGAATATCTTCGTGCTCGATATGGGCTAGTTTTAGGAAATCATTATGGGCGCCGACATTGCTCATTATTGTACCGAACGGGTGCAGGTAATAGCCTTTGGCGGCCACGGCTTTCCAGATCCTCATAACCGCCACGCCGACATCATAGGCCTCTTGTTCATTGCTAAATGGCGTGAGCAGATAGTAAGCGTCGCTATTGTCGCTCATAGTTCGCAAGTAATACTGCTTGAGTAATCTACTTATTCCGGGCATTCTGAGTATTTTGTAATGTTTTACGATGAACTTCATTGCCGTGCCGTTGATTTCCATGCAGTCGTAGGCTAAACCATCCTTTTTAGACTCTTTTTCTTGTTTGGTGTAACGCAGCCAGTGGTTAAGTTCTTCGCGGACGGCGTCGTCAAACATATCGTCGAACACGGCTCTTTGGTTTAGCCAAATAGCCTGATGAGTGTCTGCCCGGTTCATTTTAACAAGTCGAAGATTTCTTTGAGCCGCTAGCTTAATCGTCTGATCCGATAGCTCGTCATCCACGCCTTGGAAGTATTTTTTTCTGGAAGTTTGCCTAAACTTAAGAGTTTCGAGAAGTTTTTGATTGGCAGGTCTTTTGGAAAACTCAATCCGACAAGAAGCGAATCGCTCAGATCCTTTGCTCTTAAGCGAGCTAAGCGGTGGCAACTTTAAGCTATGACTAAACTCGTGGCCCAAGGCTTCGGCGCACATGGACAGGTGCTGAATGAAGACGCCCATGGTGACGTAACTAAATAGATATGATATTTCGGCGGCCTGTAGGCCCCTCTCGTTCTGAAAATACATATCAAAGCTATATTCGTCTAGCTGCTTAAGTTCAACCGGTTGTCCGTTGTGAGGAGAGGGATAGTGGTTTGCAAGATCCAAGAGTTCGGTAAGTTGAGGCGTTTGTCTTTTCATTGATTTGCTTGAATTATACCATCATTTAGTAAGTCAGTATTACCAAGCTATGCGAACTGTAGCTAACTAAGATTTCTCAACCAACGCGGCCAAACGGTCCAAACCGGAAGTAGCGCCGCGTTCCATGCCGCTTCCAACCATGCCTTCCAGGTCATCAATATTTTCATACTTGGAAACTGTAATTTGCTTTGTTTTGCCATCCTGCAGACGCTCAAAAACTACGGATTCCGTCATGACATGTCCAGCCCATGGTTCGTATTCAAAGGTGCGGACAATTTTATTTGGTTCATCAAGTTCTTTGAAAACACCGGTGAAAGCATATTCGCCGTCATCTCCGGTACTAACAAAGCGCCAAACGCCGCCGACCTTTAGCTCAAACTTATCAATCGTGGTCTTGTCCCACCACTGGACTATCTGTTCTGGTATCGTGTGAGCTTGCCACATCCGTTCGGGCGTTGCGTTAAATATTCGGACGATTCTAACTTCTAAATTTTCTTTATCGACTACAAAATCTGTTTGTGACATATTAAAGCTCCTTATTTAAATAATTTTCTAATGAATCGAATCGGGACTCCATAAGCTGATGGTACCACTCCAGGTATTCGCTGGCATCCGCTAGTGCCCTGGGTGCCAGTTGGACCATCTGTTCTTTGCCTCTCCTTCTTTTAATAATTAACTTTGCCCTGTCAAGAACCTTTAAGTGCTTGGATACGGCGGCAAAAGTAAGATCGTACGGCTGAGCTATTTCCCCGACCGATAGCTCCTCGTTGGCTACGCGGCGTAATATATCACGGCGAGTCGGGTCGGCCAGCGATGAGAAAATATAATCGAGACTTAATGCATATTCAACCATGTAGTTGAATGTTAGTTCAGAACCGGTTTGTTGTCAAGCGCCAAGTCATAACTTGTTGTAATATGTTATAATATTTGATAATATCCGACTCTAAGGAGAAGTTTTATGAGCGAGACACACGGTGGCGATGATGCCAATAGACCACCGCTTCCACCTATTTTCTACCCTATATACCAAGCTGAAGTCGAACAACCTTTTGGCCCAGCAGCAATAGATTACGAGCCAAAAATCCATGAGCATGGATGGAACATGGTTATTGAAGCAAGGAATGGCTTTGTCAGCCTGCAAAACTCTGGTAGTCAGCTTTATTTGTCATACAGCGGCGATCCGGTGCCTGCCGAAGTTATAAAATCGACTCTGGAAGTAGACAATGATGATATGTCGATCGGATTACTAAACTACGCGGGAACACACACCGAAGAGGAGCTATATTATAGCGATCCTTTGCCCGAGGGCGGCCGGGTCCATATTCTAGCTAATACTTCGCCGCTACCCGGACAGTGGCCGCAATTCATTGATAGTAATGGCGAAATGAAAGCGGTATCTGAAACGGGGGGGAAATTAAAAAATAATATCGCTACCGATCCATTTAGTTTTTATTACTTAGCTAGCAACGCGGCAAACGCTGATCCCGAAGTTATCCAACGATACCGGGATAAATTTATACTTTTGGCGGCCATGGTCGCAGCTAACTTAGGTGGCGCGTTAGCTATTACCACTCAGTTTAAGAACGCGGGCGTAGCTCCCTCTAACCTAGATAATCTGGGCTATGAAACTCAGTGGCATAAAATGAACCCTAGGCTTCTTCGCAGGGGTAGCAATCTAGCCGTTAAGGCTCTCAAGGATGAAGTTACGGTCATTCTGTTACCGGATAACAGTCGACAGTCATGGGCAAGCACCAGAAAGTTAGTCGTGGATGAATCTATTATCGACGCGACTTCTTTAGCCAAATCTATACGATGCGAGCATCTCTATTACTAAAAAGAGGTGTTAGAAATTTAATAGAAATAGATTCCGCGTGGGTAGTATAAAAAACGCTATGGTTGTCACAGCGAATACTAAAGACTGCCTTATTACAGATGAATGGAGGACATCCTATGACTCAAGAATCAACAATAGTGGCTGAGCGACAAAGATTCAGTGCTCAATTTAGCTTACGCGAGATTGTCCCATTTATGTCTACGGGGGGACCAAACTCGGATGATACCGATCCAATACTATTGGAGCAACGCTTATTAGGCCTTAGTGATGAACGAGGACATGCTCTGCCTTTAGCAGACGAAGTCCTTTCTCCAGCTCAAGGGCGAAGATCCTTCAGCCCTAGGCACGCGGTAGCGGTAGGCGGGTTGACTTTTGTGGGATTATTAGCGCCCGGACTAGTCGCTCCCCAGCGGGTAGATGCCCAAAGGCCAAGGCTTGGTCCGCCACAAATTACAGTGCGCCAAGTACGAGGAATGGTCTATCTTATGGCTCAAGCTGACTGCCGTCAAAGACTCAAGGATACAATAAAACAAAATCCGGGGGTCGATATACGTTCTGGAAAATGCACGGTTCCAGAAAGGTTTATTAGGAATTGCCGCGTTGGGCCACTTGGCAAGCAAGATGCCAACCCGCCACTTAGGCAAAACGAAGGCTTTTGTACCGCGGCCTACCATATGCACCTAAAAGATCTCACGACTCCTGAGATTCCAGGTATAGTCACGTCTGATATTAACGCTGTCTGCAGCAGTTACCGGCAAGGCGTTAGATTAATACCGGTTTTTTTTCGCGGAAGAGATGGTCGCGCGCAAGTTAAGTGGATAACCGATCCAGACCCTACGCCCGGCAAAACCGTAAAGTTTATATGTCGAAAGGTCTAAAAAGCGAAATAATAGGCTCGCGGCTCTTTTTTAGGACGTTGACCTTCTTTTAGTTTTAACGACGAGCAGAGAGCTTGAACGGCATAATGTCCAACCGTATTGTCTAGCAGACTTTCACAGTGCTTAATTACGTCGCCGATTTGTTTGGGCGGTATAACTTTAACCATGGCTCTAGCCTGATCTTCTACCGCGGCTCTTATTTTATCTTCCTCTTCCAACTCACTAATAGTTGGCGTTTGAGAAAAATAAGCATAATCACGATATGCGGCCGCCACCGCCCACTCTCCGCCACGCTTTTCCATTAATTCCGCGACACGTTCAGCTTCTCCATCCCAGGGGACTATCATCTCATGCGGCATAAAACTATCCTCTTCATGCGTCATTATGAACATAATTTAAACATACTTATCTGATTTACCAAATAAGCTATTTCGCCTAATAAAAAGACTGGGCAGTTTTTGAAGCTTAGCGCTCGGAAGGCTTAAGTATGTTATTGACTAGTTGATCGATTTGATCATCCGATAAGTTGGCTTTTACGGCGTAGCCCTCTATGCCGTGTTCGCGTAGACCAGCTGGCGCGTCGGCTTCGTTCAGGTTAGATACAACCATTACTTTGATCTCTTTGCCCCATTCGCTAGCACGCATAACTTCCAGGATCATATCGCCGGCTACCTTGGGAACCATTAAGTCTAACAGCACCAGACTTGGTCTCTCTTTTTCTATGAGCGCCAAGGCTTCTACGCCGTCATGGGCTACAAAACAGATATAACCAAGTATCTCAAGTCGAGTTTTATAGATATCAGCCAGAGCGGCATTGTCTTCTACGATTACGATTTTTGACCAGGATCCGTATTCAGTCATATTAGGTTTTAGTTTAACGCAACTAGAATAGTTTTGCCTAATTTGTTGACCTGTTAGCATAATCTCTTTACAAATCGTTGTTAATATGCTAATATACAGTTTATGAGCAGACTACCAGAATCATTGGAAAGCCTAGCCCAACAGCTGCAACAATACGCGCTCACTATAGGGGTGACAGCAGTTGCTGCCGTTAACTCAGCACCAGCTTCCGCTCAGGCCGCCCAAAACCCTGATTCACTGAAGCCAGACTCCGTGCCACAAGAAGTAAATAAGCACGGTGGTCATAACCAACCACTACCACCAATTATCGAACGAGATATGCGGCGAAACACCGTCTACAATAATGTTCTGCGTTGCTCTGGCCGCCTTCTACGAAATCATAGGGGTGAAATCGTTGGGGAAGTCGTTGCCGAGCATTGTTCACTGACAGATAAATCCAGCGAACGGATCCAGGGCGATGATGGTAAAACTTACATCGTTCAACCTAAACCTGTCGTAGCCAAGACCGGTGCCAGGCAAGACGGATTCAAAACCGCAGCCGTTATGACCGAGTTTGTGGTGCCGGCCAAGACTGACGAGAACCATGATCTGGTTATTGCCGTGGCCTCTGGTCACACGCCTAAAGAAGCTCTGGCTGTCGATAAAGCCCAAGCTCTACCTCTTGATCAACTAACCAAAATGCGAGTTGGCCAAGACGTTTACGCTGCCGGCAAACCGGACTACCAACCTAAGAATGGCGGCTCAAAAGATCGTCAGGCCTTTACGCTAAAACTCCTCGGCTTTGGCCGGGCAGATACCGTGGAAAAATTAGCGCTAGACGTGCTTTGGACATCTGTTAACTCAACTAACGAAGGTGCCACGACTAGTTACGGCATCAGCGGCGGAGTATTAACTGCCCTTGTCAAAGGCAAAGTGCGCACAATCGGCACGGCTTCGATTTTTCATGACCTCAAAGGTGATGTGCCCTACGGTGGTACTACGCCTCCAACTGCCGGAGGCTTCGTTCCAAAACTAAAAGGCCATAACGCCACAGCCGTTACCGGCTTTACCTACAATAGGCCACCGCGTCAGGAGCGCCAGATACTTCACTCAGTGCGTTCAACTGCCGAGATTCCTGGCTACATATCACCAGAGCAAGCCCAGATAAATGCCCGGATTGCCTTTAATAATCCAGATATTCCTAAAACTGTCCTTGGTGGAAGCGCCTTAAGCGTAGCTACACCTAGGGGGGGTAATCCACTGGTTAAAGAGTCTGTTGTATTCAGGGACGCTAAGCACAACCAGACGGTTATCGCCTGGACTGACGCCCAAGATCCCGATCATATCCATACTGAATTTGTCAGTGACCGTAATTTAGGAAATGTGCTAATTTACGGATTGGCACCTGGTGTCGTACCTAGTTTTGTAAGCACGGCTGGGCCTCTGACTTACCATGAAGCGCAACCAGTTATTATCAGTGACCCGCCCTTGCCGACTCCGGCGCCGGTGACACCTGTGACTAGAGCTCAAACCCGACAAATCAACAAGGGCGGAGGCTTAGACTCGGCGCCAATTGGCGACCAAGGTACGTTCAGCGACGCCAGCGGCTTGGAAGGTATTGGCGCCATCTTAACTGAGCAGTTTGATTACAGTAACGGCTACTATAGCTTTACTGTTGACGCTAAAACTAACCAGCTGCTGATTACTCAAAATAGCATAAAATAAACTCTCGCAACGACTGATTTGTAATATGGTTATGTTATCCTATAATAAGTAACCATTCTAAATATAGGGGGATCAATATGTTATCAAAAATAGTTGATGAAGTGTCTGGCGCGGTAGCCGCGGCAGTACGAGGCGTAGATGATGTACTAGATGCCGTAACCGATACCGTGAAAAATCAGGTGGTAGGTGTTTTGCAGGATGTTGGTGAAATTGCCGGCACTAGCGTGGAAACCGTCGCTTCGGTAGCCAGCGGAGCCGTAAAAGGCGCTGGACAAGTTGGCGGTTCAGTAGTCGATACTGCCGCGGGCACCATGAGTGGCGTTATTAAAGGCGTAGTTCAAGTCGGCGGTGATGTCGGCGGCGCTATCAGAGGTGCGGCTCAAGGTATCGTTCAAGGTACTGCTGAAACCGGTGGTGACATTGGCGGCGCGGCTGTTGGTGCCGTACGCAGCGCTATAAAGTCTGCCGGCGATATGGGCGCGGATACTTCCGAGGCAGCTAAAGCGGCCGTAGGTGGAGCATTAGATGCCGCCACCAGTGTTGGCGGCGACGCCACACAAACAGTTCGTGACGCTTTACTATCGGCAGCAGCTTTGCCACGCGATATTATTGAGTCTGTCATCAAGGGCAGCGACGACAAAAAATAGCCTAGAACTTCATGAGCTTACCGTAGGACTGAACGCCTCGACTGCGCATACTTATACCCTGCTCTTTGGTGATACTGCCTATTTTTTTAGCCTTAATCCCTAAATTACCGGCTTCAGAACGTAAAACATCGCCGTCATTCTCGTCTATGGCCAGTACGTAGCCATGACCGCTGCCCCAAGTTGTTACCATTTCTTCGTCGCTCATTGGCCGCTTAGAACCATCTGGGTTCTTAACTTCAGTAACCTCTTGGGCATGCTTCATGATTTTCGACGGATCCAACGGTTTATCAATCAGCGCGCCTAAACCTGTGCCTCGTAACATGCGTCCGACTTTCTCAGGGATTCCTCCACCGGATATATGAGCAGCTCCGTGTATATTAATCCTAGGCTCTACTTCACTCTTATAACTGCCTGTAAGCTTGGCCATGAGTCCGGAATAGATAGTTGACGGAGCAATCGCGTGATCGCCTAAAGTCGAGTCCGCAAAAGACTCCTTATGCCAGTCTGGCCCGTAATACATCGTGAATGCTCGGCGGACGGCGGAGATACCATTACATCTAAAACCTTTTTCCTCCGCGAGAGCCCACAGCTGATCACCTTATTTGATTTTCGCACCTGTTATTTCCCTCTCTGGAAGCTTCAGACCTTCGGCGGTACCAGCCCAATCGAGCGTAAAATCCGCTGGTCCTTTCATGCGGTCGCCATGGACCGCGACTTCTCCAGTGAATATTACCAGGCCTGCTTCATTTGCGGCTTCGGCCAGTCCTTGGAATAATTGATCGATATATGGGATGTACTCTTCAGTTAATTTATTAACTATAAGCGTATTAGTCATATACGTAGCTCGTCCGCCTTCAATCGGCAGGTCATCGGCCGCCATCGCGACTAGATCAGAGCCAAGGCCCCTAAATTCACCCATCCGCTCGTAAAAATCAGGCTTGGTGCCCACTCCGTCCGATCCAACACAACCGATTACGTCCGGTCGCTGTCTAATTTCATCAAATAGTAAGCTCTTTGCCGATGTAAAATTACTATCGATCGAGCTGGGCGTGCCATAGCCTCCGTCTCGATTGCCCCACGTCTTTTGCGCCCAGCCTATAGCTATTTGCGAAGCGATGTTGCTTAAATCCAGATCGACACCGGCTTCGCGGTAGGCCGCCATTCTATCAATTCCAGTTTCGGACATAGATCTCCCTTTTGTCTATTCTCTCAGCCCAAGTTTGCTAACGCAAGCATAAGCAAGATCTAAGATTCGG
>CAZQPT010000005.1:0-28107 GCA_964595295.1 uncultured Candidatus Saccharibacteria bacterium
AGAAAACAGGCTATCGGTCCAGAGTTTAACACCTGTAATAGTTGTTTATAGTACCAATATAAGCTAAAATCAATCTGTTAACGACGCGTTAATGGGGCGTGGCCAAGTGGTAAGGCACCAGTTTTTGGTACTGGCATTCGGGGGTTCGAATCCCTCCGCCCCAGCCAATTTCCATTTTCGTTACATTCGGCTATTTTATTGAACGGAAAACGTAATGTTGACCGAAGTAATTTACCACTAAGCTCTAAGTTCGAATGTATGAGTTTTAGCAAAGCTCGTTTTTTATCAATTCCGCCTTTTTCGAATAGTTTGGGCGCATGTTTTGAGAGTTTTAACAGATGAGCTATGGTGCTTAAATTATCTTTCGCCATAAGTTCGATTTTATTTCTACGCTTGGTTAAAGTTTCGATTTTGCTGGCATATTCTTGGCGCTTTTTCTCGTAAAATTCGGGGCTTATGTTGCCGTCTACTTTGTCGTCATACATGTTTTCAATTCTAAGCTCGTACTTTTTGATCTCGGCGTTTAGTGTAGCCAGCCTATCGGCATGTTTACTACTGTCTTGTTTTTTGAGTGCTTTGACCTTCTGGCTGACTTCAATATAGGCCTGTTCGGGAATGGCAATTTTTCGTATGGTTTCTTTGAGTTGTTTGGTGAGGGCTTTTTCATTCACATACGACGCACCATGCTTGCCGCCAGTCTGTGTGCAATGGCCATAGATGTACTTGCCGTCTTTCTTTTGTTCAAAGGTTATGCGGCGTCCACAGTCGGCGCAGGTGATCAGGCCTCGATAAGGGTACGGCAGACCGGCATAAATAGCTGGTTTGACATTATAGCCCTCTCGCACCGCTTCAACTTTGGCAAATAGCTTTTCACTAATAATGCGCTCGTACTTGTGCGGATAGAGCTTGCCCTCAACGCACATCTCGCCTTTGTAAAAGGTGTTGGTTAGAATGCGGTAAATCTGGGCAGTGGCTAACTTCACACCGAACTCGCTTTTTAGATGTTTGCGGATTAGCTTCATGGAACTGACGCCGGTGGCATAATGCTTGTAAATCGCTTCGACTACTTGAGCTTCAAACTTATCTATTTCGATCCACTTTTTGCCGTCCACTTGTGTGACATTTTTATAGCCATATGGTGCTTCACCAGTCCATAGGCCGTCTCGACGCATTTGCTCAAACCGACGCCTGACGTTATCGCTAACGATTCTAGAGTAGTGTTCAGCGGTTGTTTCACCGATACCAAGCATAAACCACTCGTTGGCCGAACTTCTAGCGTTTAATTTTAGGTGGTCAGAAATGAAATGTATCTCTATTTTGCCAGCATGACAGAGCTTTCGTAGTGCTCGTGTTTCGTCGGCGCTGCTATCTCTAGAAAAGCGGTCAATTTTGTCAAAGACTACGGCAACTATATCTAGCTCTGCCTGAATACGGGTAATGATCTCGGCGAATTGTTTACGACCCTCTTTGAAAGCACTTTCTTGGAACTGGCATAGCAGAGAGCTGGTAAACTCTTTGTCGGCATAGTCTTGCAGCCGGTAGATTTGCGCTGGCAGGGCGTCCTTTTGGTCGTCGGTGGAAACTCTGGCTATGAGATATGCTTTCATGTACCCTCTGCCCACCAGTTAGTTATGTTTATTATACCGTTAATCATCGTCATCTAGGCCTACTTCGTTGGCAATTTCTTGCAGTATCTGGAAATACGCCAACCACGCGTCTAATTCGTCGGCTGGCATACCCATTGCTACACCTGTTGCTGCTCTCTGGTTTGTTTGATGTTTTCTACCTGCTCACGAGTAAAGATGAGGGTTTTGCCCCACTCGTTGCGCCGTTCCCAGACAGGACTAAGGAACGTATACCAGTCGTCAGGGTTATATTCTTTGACTGGTCGGTTTAGCCCCGTTGATACCCAGTAACGTTTACGGCCACGAAATAGTGGCATTTCTTTGATTAGGTATTTTGTGAGGTAATTGGTGAGCTTTTGACGGTCTTGCGGCGTATCTGTAATTTTGTAGACTTCATCGTATCCGAGCGTGTAGCTTGGTAGGTCGTAAACTAGGCGACCCTTCTTTCTAAGGTGTTTGTTGGTTTTTGGATTTATTGCTGGCATAACTTTGCCTTTGTAGCCCTTGAATAGGGCGTGAAAGTGGAGTGCGCCGTCACCTTGTAGTTCAGCGACTATGACGTACTCAAAGCTGCCTTTACGCTTTTTCTCGTTATCGAACCACGTTTCCATTTGTTTGCGGCATTTTTCAATGTCATCTCGGTGCTTTGCAAATGTAAAGGTGACGTATAGCTCAAAGGTGTTGCAATGAATATAGCCAGTGAGCTGTTTTTTAGCCCGTCTGCGTGATCGCTCTATCGTGGTCTCACTACTTTCGTTTTGTTTAGCCTGCTTTTTGAGTTTTTTAATTTTCTTGGCTTCACCAATTAGTTCCATGCCAGTTAGCTTTTTATCTTTGGGGTAGTCGGGTACGTAGACTTTGACGTTGAAGTCGTCGTAGGTGGCTATAGCATGGATTCGATTAGTAGCGTCAACGTGATGTGTCTTGCCTAAAACTTGCCATAACTTGGTCAGGTTATTCATGACAATGACCCTCTATGTGTCCCGTTAATCAAGTTAAACGGGACTGCGGGCATACGCCCGCGCGGGTGCAGCGAGATTCGCTTAGCACCCACGAGTTGCGGATTTCGGTTATTCCTTAATCCTAAATGCATTTTAAGTTCACTCAATTTCAATTCCCCCTTTCTTTTGGCAGTAAAAAACCACCTCATGTTTGGGTGGCTTCATGCACGAAAAGAGGTTTCGTCTTAGATCATTAGTACGAGTTTGATCATTGGCGCTCCTTTGGTTCCATTAAAAAACAGACACCCAAACAGTTTAGTTTGTAGTGTCCGTCACGTAGCGGCGCTCTTTTCTCTCCCGTCAGTTGCCTTATCGTACAACTGCTAATAGGTGACGCTCTTTCGTTTCTGGCATTAGTTTTGCATGCCGGACTGTAGCATATTGTACGACACCATGCTTATGGTTGCAAGCAAAATCTGTGGTGAGGTGTAAGTCTATTGTGTTTGCCCTACAATCCCCGCAGCAGCGGAATTGTAACACACGCCTAGCGGCGCGTGTTGTTGGGCTGTTTAAGCGGGGATTTATAACGTCAGAACAGATGAAGGTCTACTTGCATAATTTGCGAAAATGCTGTATCATATTAAGATTAAGGAGTTAGTATGCCCCCACTGAGAGAAACGCCTATTGTTGTAGATCGCCGCTTAGACGGTGAAACTTTGCATGAGTTGAGAGATGTAGGGCATGGCCACCGAGTTAACGTTGTTGACGCAAGTTACGATATTCCTCGTGGAGCAAGGGTCGTAAAGTTCCCCGGTACTTCGGCTCAGGCACTTGAAGCCGTAGTGCGCATTATTCCTATTGAGGGTGAAAATAATGAATTGGGCTGTTCGCCTATTGTAGTTATGGACGCAGACGCTGAGCTTGAGAGCCAGTTTACTGACGACGGAACTATCAACTATGAGCATATAGCAAAACGGGCTGCGGCTACATTCTTTAAGGTTGGCACACAACTTAATGAACTAGAGATCGGCACAGAGGTTGACTGGCAAGACTTGCAATACCGATACCGCCAAGATAGCAGCGAGGGAGAGGGTTTCTATAGCATGGCAAATGGCTCACCTGAGACATCATTGTTTATTCGCACAATTGATGAGCTGCCTTTTGCGTGCGCCAGCGTAGTTGTTGGTCATTCTCAGCGTACAGCGTAGTATACTCAAAACATGAAGTTCGCAGTTGCAGGAGACCATTACACCGTAGACCTAATGGAGACAGTGGTTAAATTCTTGAAACCAAAGAATATCGCTATACAGAATCTTGGCACTACCGACCCCAATACAAAGATCAGTCTACAAGAAATAATTCCAGCAGTTGCTAGTAAAGTGCAGTCGGGTGAAGTAGATTTCGGTATTCTTGCCTGTGGTACTGGTGTCGGGGTCGAGATCGGGGCTAATCGTTTTAAGGGTGTCAGGGCTTCACTTTGTAGGGACGCAGAGCAAGCAAAGAACGCACGTGTTTATGATGACGCAAATGTTTTATGTCTAGGCTCGTGGTATAAAGATGATTTTAAGCAAATACTTAGCGCTTGGCTGGACAATAATTTCGACGGTAACGAAAAACGCATAAAAATGCTGAAGGATTTTGATAATTTATGAGCGAAATTATAGATATATCCCTACCGATTAGCACCAACATGCCCATATATCCTGGCACTGGAGAAACTAAAATTACGCCTGTTATAAGTGCCAGTGGGAGTTCTGTACTATCAGAAATATCTATGACTTCACATGCTGGTACGCATATTGACGCCCCGAATCATGCACTCGATAGTGATCAGGGCATTGATAGCCTAGACCTTGAACTATTTTTTGGTAAGTGCCGCGTACTAGATTTAACCAAGTGCGAAATAGCAATTACCCAAGCTGATTTAGAAGCCTACGCCGTTCAAGCAAACGAACGTTTGTTGTTTAAGACCAGCAATTCCGCACGTGGCTTTGAAACATTTTATGACGACTATATTTACCTAGACGGCCAAGCTGCACGATACTTAGGCAAGATTGGCGTTAAGCTCGTAGGTATAGATAGCCTATCTATCAAGCAACGGGGGTCAAAGGACAATACTGCCCATACAGCTTTGCTATCAAATGGCATACCAATTATTGAGGGGTTGAATCTGGCTCATGTTGAAGCAGGAGAATATACGCTTTGCGCACTACCACTGGCGTTTCAGGGTATTGACGGTTCGCCAACTAGAGCCGTACTAATGCCAGTATCAGGTTGACAAAACAGAGGTGTGTGCGCTAAAATAACAAGTATCACCATGACCAGGCAGGCCTAAGGTTTCGACCGACCGCTACTCCTGGTCTTTTTAGTTGGCGTATATTCTAGTTTTAGCCTTAACTGGTTGATCCTGACGATATCTTTGGTAAACCGACGCAATAACTTCGAGAAGTGATCATTTGGCACCATGACATGCAGCAGTTTGTCTTTTTCTTTCAGGTACTCGACCAAGCAGTGAAAATCACCGTCACCAGTAACAATAATCGCTTGATCGTAGTTGTCGATAACCTTTGCGGCAGCATATAGCACTAACTCAGCGTCTACATTACCTTTAACCACTGTTTTGCCGTTCACTTTGTATTCTGTTGTGGGCTTAAATATGAGGTGATAGCCCATGTTTTGTAGCCTGTCATACAGTGATTCTTGTCCGGCCATTTGCCCGATAAACAAATAGGCCTTTTCTACGCCATACTTATTTTTGAGATACAGGCGAAACTTACGAAAATCCAGTGTCCAACCAGCACTTTTAACACCTAGGTTTAGGTTTTGGCTGTCAATAAACGCATAGACAGTCTGGGGCTTATTTTTGTCACTCATCTGCGCTCTATTATCTCACTGACGTTATCTTTAGGCCAGTCCGATCTGCACTATGCAACTACCGTAAATAATGATAGCTTTAGTCTATGGCTATAGATCACGAACAAGGACAAACACCCGAAGTTATCATAGGCGGCACATACGATCATTTCGAGGGTACAAGCTACCGAGTGGACGCAGTTGTTACTCGTGCCGAAGATTACGAGCGAACACACCAGCTATCAGAGGACGTTATATACACCCAGCTAAATGACGGTGAAGTTAATCCAGCTGGCACTCAATATACTCGCTCAAAGACTCAATTCCTTTTCGGCACTGTCGAGGTCGAGGGCAACGAAGTTCCAATCTTCACTTTGCGAGCTTAGTTCAAAGTTGCGAAGCTCATCTACTAGCCCCAGCCAAAGTAAAAGCACCATGTCCGTAAGGATTTGGTGCTTTTACTTTGCATGAGTGGGTTAACAGAAGGTTCGGTGGAGCGAGGACGCGCGCAGGAATGTATTCCGAGCACGCCGCAGTGGAAAAGCACGGAGTGCGCTACCCCTAATCCCCAGTCATTACGAACTACATCTGTAGAACTTAGCCAGACTAAGTGAGAGTTAGAACCAAAGACTTCCTAGGAAGTCTTTTTTATTGCTACAATTAACAAATGAGAAGACAGCAAGAGATCTGGCTGAAAGAGCATACGGATAAGGGCACCCTACCAACAATGGCAAACATAGAGCCAGCAAGCGGTGTCATCCTATTTAGCGATTGGCTCGTTAAAAATGGCACTCTCTTTTCTGGAAAAGCAGTTGATATCGGTTGCGGCAAGGGACGCAACAGTGTTTATTTGGCAACATTAGGGTTTGAAGTATGGGCGCTTGAGTATATTGAACCAGCTATTGAAGCCTCAAAGGAGCTTGCATGTAGCAGAAAGGTGACTAATGAGATCCATTTTGAGCTTACTGAAATAGATAAGCCTTGGAAAATTGAAGACAACTTTTTTGATGTAGCAGTTGACTCTTTTTCAAGTATCGATATCGAGACAAAGCAAGGTCGTGAAATTTGCAGAGATGAGATGCTAAGAACTCTTAAGCCCGGGGGATACGCTCTCGTTACCGCATGTTCCGCGGAGGATGAATGGGAAAAAGAACTAATTGCAAATCATCCAGGCTCAGAACCGAACAGTACTGTTTGGCCACAGAATGGTAAATTTCAAAAAGACTATACAGAGTCAGAGCTGCGCAAATTCTACAGTGTATTTGAAGTAGTTGAGCTTAAGTCCATCAACAAACCAGCATTTAAGCTAGGTCGAGGCGGAACTGCTACCAATTTGTGGATGGTTTTGCGAAAGAAATAAGTTCTAACCTGGTACATTATACTCAGCCATACAAAAAAGACCTGCTTTATGTAGGTCTTTTTGTATTGATTGAACAGAACGGTTCGGCGTAGCGGCCGCAGAGAGCGTAGAAGCGACGAGGCAAAGCCGAGGGAAGCGCTATCCCTCCGCCCCAAATATTGGGGTACAGTGAAGCAAGACTCGCACAGGAGTGTACATATAATTATATGTACACTACGAGCACGCCGCAGCGCAAAAGCGCGAAGCACGCCATCCCCTTATTTACGACTTTGCTAGCTTTTGTCTTTATTGCTATCGTCATAGCCATGATAGCCACAAGGTTGCTTTTAAAGACGTTTTGAGCGACGAGCGTTAAGTATGCTTGCGGTCAGATCTGATGACCAGCGGAGTATTCTATCTCCGTAATCCGGACTTGCTTTGCCACATGGAGTAGTCATTGACATTGCTGTTTCACCTATGGATTCCAGGCGCTCTGTAGAACAGTACGAGCCATTGTTGGCATCGACTAGCTCTTGTGGTACCCCCTCTAGTTCCGGTAATGCTTGGAGTTCCATGACCTGTTTTCGCTCGTTACAATAGTCCGCGTACGAACACGGTTGTTGAGAAAATGGACATATTAAAACTGATTCGGCCATTTTACTCCTTAATTAATATTTATTATACTATGTAATATGATTTTGCGCGAAGATCGTAACGTAAATTAGATAATCGGCGACGGAGCATAAGCGACAGCCTCAGGGTGTTTGTTAACGATGATCTGCACTTTATCCACGAAAGTAGTCACCTGGGAACGAGCGAGGCCGGTCAGCTCGAGCGGATCAGCAATGGCGTCCGTGAGGGTTTTTTTATCGACAGGCAAGTCAGGATCATTAGCTAGTCTATCAAACAGATCATTCTCGGCAGTGCCTTTTTCGCGCATTTCTAAGGCCACTGCAACAGCGTGTTTCTTAATAAGCGCGTGAGCTTCTTCTCGCCCCATACCGGCTTTAATACAGGACATTAAGACCATGGTAGTCATCAAGAAGGGGAGGAAGCGTTGTAGCTCTTTGTCGATAACCGCTGGGTAAGCGCCGAAATTATCCAGAATAGTTAACGTGGTCAGGAAAATGCCATCGGTAGCAAAAAACGCGTCAGGAATAATAACCCTACGGGCGGCCGAGCAGCTAACATCGCCCTCATTTGACTGATTAGACGCCAGCTCACCGGCCGTGGTGACATGCCCCGACAAAATAGCGCTCAGGCTACGAACCCGCTCGGATTTAGCGGCATTCATTTTATGAGGCATAGCGTTGGAGCCGACCTGACCAGGTTTAAAGCCTTCGGTTGCCAGTTCACGACCAGCCATATCTCTCAAGCAGTTCGTAAAGTTAACCGGACCAGTCACCGACTGTTTTAGGGCGGTAACTACATCAAAGTCCATGGAGCGAGGATAAACCTGTCCAACGCTACCCAAAATATTAGAAAAACCCAGCGCTTTAGCGATACGAGCTTCAAGCTCCGCGACCTTAACTGGGTCGCCTTCAAATAAATCGAGCATATCTTGTTGTGTACCGACCGGGCCTTTTATTCCTCGCAAAGCATATGAATCTCGCAGAGCAGATATTCTTTGGTATCCACCAAGCAATTCTTCGCCGTAGTTCGCGAAGCGCTTACCCAAAGTAATCGTTTGAGCTGCCACGTTATGAGTTCGCCCAACCATGGCCAGGCCACTGTATTGAATGGCCCTGGCGGCAAAACGATCAAGTGTCGCCACCGCGCGATCACGAATAATATCCAGGCCGCTTAATATCTGGTACTGCTCGATGTTTTCGGTTAGATCACGGGAGGTCATGCCTTGCTGTATATACTGGTGCCCGGCCATCATGTTAAACTCTTCAATCCTCGAATTTACGTCGTGATGACTAACTTTTTCGCGTGCCCTAATGGACGCCAGGTCGATGTCCGACTGAGCTGTTACGTAATCGTTTATCGCGGCTTTCGGTATGTTTAAGCCCAGGTCGGCCTGAGCCCGCATGATCTCGATCCACAAACCGCGTTCCATATAAATTTTGGCTTCGTCGGAGAAGACCGCGACCATCTGCTTGCTAGGGTAGCGACTAGCCAGAACATTTACCGGTGGCTGTACGTCACCGGCATAATCAAACTTAGTCATGATTACTGGCCTCCAAGGTTATTAACTATCATTATGTCTTTAATCTGATCAAACTACAACTTCAGCAAAGATCTCAGTTCGATGGTGCGATCAATCGGCAGTTTGTAATAGTCGCTGGAACTGAGAGCGTTGCGAGCCATTATTATATAAAGTGATTTGCGCCACCTGGCCAGATTATGACGCTTTGTCGGAACTACCTTTGTCTGGGATATAAAGTAGGCCACCTCACTTTGATCGAAATCTAGTTCAGGGCTGACGCCGCGCATTGATTCAAGGGTTTTAGGGATATTCGGTATGTCGTGATAACCGTACGAAAGACTAACATGGCTGATGCCGTCATCGTATTCGAGCCCATCGAACACGTAGCGTTTATTTTCTGGTATATGCGGATGGGTCGTTATGTTTACGGATAGTACGACAACTTTTTCGTGCAATTCATGCAATTCTTCTACCGCGGCATGAAGCGCCAGTGGCGCTAGATCATCGTGATGTCCGATATATACGGCTTGTCCTGGCACCCTCGTAATTGGCGGCCGCCTCAAGCGAACTTTATCTATGAATAATTGAAGTGGGCCTTCCATGGCCCGACGCTCGCTGGTTACTATCCGTTGACCCCTCATCCAGGTATCTATAATCAGATAAATTATTAACGCGATAACGATTGGTAACCAGCCGCGGTGAAAAATCTTAGGCAAGTTAGATGCCACAAAAAGCAAGTCAACAGATACAAACAAGGCAACCGCTAAAGCCATTAAATTAACCGTCTGGCGCTTGATGCCATAAATGACAACTATAAACAACAGGCTGTCTATAGCCAGGGTACCGCTAACCGCGATACCGTAGGCTGTCGCCAGTTTTTGCGCCGAGCCAAATAGTATCACGAACAGAGCAACAACAGCGTACAAAAGCATATTGGTGAGCGGAATATAGATCTGGCCTTTTTCGTGGTCGGACGTGTGACGGATTAGCATTTTAGGCAGGAAACCTAACTGCACGGCCTGACGAGTTAATGAAAAGGCACCAGAAATAACGGATTGAGAAGCTATTAACGTAGCGACCGCCGCCAGCAAAACTACCAACAGGCGCGTGCTTTCCGGGAACAGCAAGAAAAAGGGACTGCTCGAACTAGATGGATGCGCCAGCATTAGCGCGCCTTGCCCCATATAACAGGCTATTAACGCGGGAAAGACTAGCATAAACCAGGCTCTGGCAATTGGAGCGCGCCCGAAGTGCCCCATATCCGCGTAGAGCGCCTCGGCACCAGTTACCGCCAGCACTACCGCGCCCATGGCGACGAAAGCCACAACCGGTTGGCTAGCAAAAAACTGAATCGCGGTTAAAGGCGAGAGCGACTGTAGTATTCCGGGGTGCTGAATAATTTGCCCGATGCCGCCGGCACCAATCATCACGAACCAAACCAACATTACCGGACCAAATAAACGACCAATAAGGTTAGTGCCGTATTTTTGAATCGCGAACAACGATGTCAATATCACTAGTGTTAAAGGCACGACAAATTGATGAAGACTCGGCGCCACGACGTGTAATCCCTCGACAGCGGATAGTACCGAGATCGCCGGAGTAATAGCGCTATCACCATAGAACAAAGACACTCCGACGATGCCGAGAAGTATAAAAAACCATTTCGAGTGAGGACGCAGTTTACTCCTTTTAATAATAGCTACCAAGGCCATGATGCCGCCCTCGCCCTTATTATCAACTTTCATGATAAAGCTCAGGTATTTTATAGCGACAACAATAGTGACTGCCCAAACAACTAACGAAATAATGCCGTAAACGTTAGTCTGGTTAACTTTTAGGTGCTGTCCGTTAGGCCCGAATATAGCCTGTATCGCGTAGAGTGGGCTGGTACCGATGTCACCGAACACGACGCCTAAAGCGCCTAGGGCCAAGCCGGCGATACCTTTTTTTGTTTTACTCATAAAATCAGTATATACGATTTACAACGACGCCGGGTCGACAACCTCAAAATCCGCGTAGGGCAGGGAACTGTAGGAATCAACGTAAGCGACAATTCGATACTTACCGGCAGTAGAGAATAGATTCTTCCAGTTACCGTAGCTACCCGACACCGTAGCGTTGGGAGCAATACCTATCTGTCTGGATTCGTCGGGACAGTTTTGCGCGGAGGCGGTGTCATGAATCCTAACCCAGGCTGAGCCATTTTTTTTATAAACGCTTAACGGCTCGGCCGGGCATTTATTTGTTAGAAATATGGTACTGTTAAAATCGTTTTTTAGGCTAAATGTCACCTCTTCGCCAACTACGTATTTAGTATAGGGGGTAGTTAATTCCATGTGGCCGACTGGTTGATCACGAGTTCTTATATGAGAAGCTACGCGGTACATACCTATAGATATAGCCGTTAGTAGCACCAGGTAGAAAATAATTAGCTTCACGTAAGTGTGGTGCGGCTTTAGGGCATATCTAAGTTCACCCCTCATACTGTTCTTGCCCTCCATAGCCTATGAGCTGTCAGCCCGCAAATAACCGCCCCAAAAGCAAACCACAGCCAACGCCATACGCCATGAGCTAAATCTGACCCGAGATACAAAGCGTGTATAAACACCAACAGTATTATCACGTAAGAAATGAGATGTATAAACTTCCATAAATAGGGCTTTTTCTCGACCCAAAACAAGGAGGTAATGATTACCAAACATACAAGATAAAAGGCAATTACGCCCAAGGCAACCCACAGCGATCCCACATGCTGACCGAATACGACCGCCCGTCTGTAATCTGATAGCCAGGGAATAAAGATCTGCAAGATATTAAATGGAATGAATTTATCGAATAACAGGCTGAACATGTGGATTAAGACACTTATGCCAAACGTAATGCCGAGTGCCCGATGCGATGCCCAAGAGGTTAAAGGGTCCAAAAAGCGGTATGTGTAGCCTGTAACCTGTCCGATACCGGATATCATCAATATTATTAAAGCCCCGGCCGCCACCAAGCCTGACCCTCTGGTAACATACCAGGGCCAAGTGGTTTTGGTGCGGGCCGTAATTTTTTCTGTTACCGTTTGTCCGGGAACGCTTTGGACAACAATATCACTGGAGCTGCTTTGGGCAGCATAGGCCGGTATGACACTATTTATGGCCATAATCGTACCTAACAATACCATCGATAATAATAAGTACTTACGCAAAATTTGGTGTCCCCTTAGTAGTTACAAGTTCTTTACCAAAACTATAGCCTACCCGAGCGCCCGTCACGTCGATACCTTGCAGTAGCGCGGCCCTGACCCCAGACTGCTTTTTCAAAAAGGGTAGTGCTTTTGTGGACCCTAGTATTATGGCGCACGACGCCAAAACGTCGGCCTGAGTTGCCGAATTACCGTAAACTGTCGCCATGGTTATATCTGTTTTAGCAGGTTTTTGTGTCCTCGGATCAAGTATATGATGCCACTTCTTACCGGAATGAACTCCTTGACGAACATTTGTCCCGGAAGTTGCCACCGCGAAATCTTTGCCAGTTGTTCTTAGCCGTAAATCACTATCCGTGGAGCTATCATTGGCATCAGAGATATTAACTTTCCATTGCTGGCCGTCGACATCATTGCCACCACCCACGATATCACCACCTAACGATAGCCAATAGCCTCTGATCCAATCAGTTTTTACCAGCTGCCTTAGCTGATCGGCGAGATAACCTTTGCCGCAGCCGCCCATGTCCAAGGCCGATCCATACGGTATACAAGCCCGATTATCGCTCAATTTAAGTTCTGATATATCGGCAACAGCTAGCCGCGAATAATCAATCTGCGTATCGTCGGTGTAACCGGGTGCTAATGATTGCTTGTAGCCGATCCGGTGCAGAGCGGGCAATATAAAAGGGTTGAATAGGCCGCCGGTCGATGCGCCGTAGTATTTAGCGACTTTTAGAAGTTCGTGAAACTCCTGACTTACTAAGGTGTTTTGTCCGGCTGACTGATTAAATCTGGACAATTCGCTATTAGGCAAAAAACGACTAAACTGTTTTTCGAATCGAAATATTGCTTTCCATAAATCCGAAAGCAGTTCATCTATTTGTGGTTTCTGGTCCTGCTCGGCTACGAGGACTAGCGTGACGTCACTGCCCAAGGCCATTCGTGTCTCAAAAAATGTTCTTAACACGTCGTTACTCCGCTTGGGCTGGTCTTGCATGTCGGCGGAGGTGGAGGGGTGGGAGTAGGCTTAGGCGTGGGTGTCGGAGTCGGAGTTGGGGTAGGCGTAGTGGTTGATGTCGTTCCTCCGGAAGGCGTGCTTGAGCCCGGAGCTGACGAAGTTACCGGCGTGCCTGAAGACCTAACCGGAGCAGACCCGCTAGACGGCGTAACGCTTGAGGGCGTAGCTGTACCCGCGGGCTGGGTTTGCGTAGTGGCAACTCGCGACAGCGCGTTGACTCCAGTGCTAGGCCTGGCGCTATAGTCTGTTTCAGGAAAACCGTTAACTAGTTTGTCTAGGTCCAGTTCGCGCTTGTTGGTGAGAACGCTAGGGGCGGTACTTTTGGAGCCAACGACTGATGATGGTGGCAAAGTCTTAAAAAGATCACTTACCATAACTATAAAGCTCGCTAGTACTAAGCCACTGCCGGTCAATAAATACATACTAAGTGGCCAACTTATAACTTTACCTGTCTGCTTGTTCAGGCCCTGGCCAAAAGCTTCGGTTTTTATATGTTTTTTGGGTACTCCCTCTTTTCTAAGCTCGTTTAACATACCGTTCATAAACGGCGGTGGTCCGCATATAAAAAATGTCGTGCCTTTCCAGTTACTATCGCAAAAAGTTCTGATAGCATCAGGCGATATGCGACCAGTTGCCCCATTAAGGCCCGTCATTTTATCGGTAGGACCTTTACTGATCATAAATACGACTTTAAAGTTTGGGTTTTGCCGTTCGAGCTGTTTAAGTTCTTCAAAAAACGCGATGTTATCCTGATCCCGGCAGCTGTATATAAGTGTTACTTTGTTGGAAAGGTGTATGCTGGCCGCGAACCTAATCATGCTCATAAAAGGCGTAACGCCAATTCCTCCGGCCAAAAATACGACGTCACCATCTGAAAGGCTGTCAAATACGAAGCCGCCAAATGGTCCGCGAACATTCACGTTGTCGCCGGCTTTTAGATTTGTCAGCGCGTTCGTAAAGTGACCTCTCGTCTGCATGCTAAATTGCAGGATGCCTTGTTCTGTCGGTGAACTTGTTATCGAAAAACACCTAGCGGGCGTTGGTCGTTTATTATTTCTAAAACTAATCGCCGCGTACTGACCGGGCTGAAAAGTAAAGGTTTTCTCCGGCTCGGCGTCCCGAAGTGTCAACAATATAGTCCCTGGTGTATTACGCTGCGTGCTCAACACTTTATATTTGTGCATATTATCAGTAATTATAACAGCAAGCCGCATATGCTTGAACCTCTATGAGATTAGTTGAGCGACAATAACCGTATGGATTCGTAAAAATGCTATAGTAAGTAAAGCATGAGTGCTTTAAATTAAGAGGTTGGAAGCTTGAACAAAAAATTCAAAATAGCCATTGGTGTCATAGCGCTGGCCATAGCCATGGCGGTCAGCGTCAGGTACGTGCTAAATACAGATATAGCAGTCTTGAACCCCGGGGGCATTGTCGCTCAAAAAGAACGAGATCTGATAGTCTTTACGACATTGCTTGGACTGCTTATTGTCTTGCCAGTATTCGCGTTAACTTTTGGAATCGCCTGGAAATATCGCGAAAGCAACAAAAAAGCTAAATACACGCCCGAGTGGGACCGTAATTTGCTGGCCGAAACGATTTGGTGGGGAATTCCTACGGTTATCATTGGTATTTTATCTGTCGTTACCTGGAACAGCAGCCATCAACTTGACCCTTTTAAGCCTCTAGCGTCAACTGTTAAGCCACTAAATGTTCAGGTTGTGGCCCTGGAGTCAAAATGGCTATTCATTTATCCTGAACAGCATATAGCGACCACTAACTACGTGCAGTTTCCCGAAAATACGCCCCTGGCTTTTCAGGTAACAGCTGATGCTCCCATGAATTCATTCTGGATACCAAAGCTGGGCGGTCAGATTTACGCCATGGCGGGGATGTCGACTCAGCTTCACTTAATGGCTTCTGGTCCGGGTACGTACATGGGATCTTCGGCCAATTTAAGCGGTCCTCAATTTTCGGGTATGAACTTCGTCGCCAGATCGACCACACAGTCTGACTTTCGTAACTGGGTTAACAGCGTCAAGCAGTCGCCGAAGCAGCTTGATATGAATCAATACCACGCGCTTGCTAAGAGTAGCGACAAAAATCCTGTCACCTATTATTCAGGCAATGAGCATAAGCTATATGATAAAATAATCGAGAAATACAGCGGTCCGGATAACGGAATGCTCGGAATGAATATGCGCGGAATGGACCATTATGCTAGGTAAGTTAAGCTGGGCGGCAGTGCACCACGACAAAATTGTCATGGGTGGCGTGTCTATGATGGTACTTTCACTGGTCGGTCTGGTCGCGCTTATTACCTATGCCAAACGCTGGAAATGGCTATATAAAAACTGGCTGACATCACTTGACCCAAAAAAGATTGGTGTCATGTACATTATTATAGGGTTAGTCATGTTATTAAGAGGCGTCGCTGATACGATTTTACTTCGAGCTCAGCAGGCGACATCTGTTGGTAATTCTCACGGCATCTTAACTTCGGATCATTTTCAGCAAATATTTTCGGCCCACGGCACTATTATGATCTTCTTCGTGGCCATGGGTCTAATGTTTGGGCTGATCAACTTGATAGTGCCACTACAAATCGGTGCCCGGGACGTAGCCTTTCCATTTCTGAATTCCATTAGTTTCTGGCTTTTCGCGGCAGGCATGGCACTGGTTAACTTATCACTGATGGTTGGTGAGTTCTCAGCCGCCGGCTGGCTAGCCTATCCACCGTTGTCCGGTCTACACTATAGTCCGGGAGTCGGGGTCGATTACTGGATATGGAGCTTGCAAATAGCCGGAGTCGGCAGCTTGTTATCTGGCATCAACTTCCTAGTCACCATACTCAAAATGCGCGCCCCGGGAATGACATTGATGAAAATGCCGATGTTCGTTTGGAGCGTGCTGTGCAGCATGATAATGGTAATTTTTGCTTTCCCAATCCTAACAGCCACACTAGCAATGCTATCTCTGGACCGAACGATCGGCACCCACTTCTTCACGTCGGACTTTGGCGGCAATCCTATGATGTACATTAATCTTATCTGGGCCTGGGGACATCCGGAGGTGTATATTCTGGTGCTTCCGGCTTTTGGTATCTTCTCCGAAGTAGTGGCAACATTCTCACGTAAGCGCTTGTTCGGCTACGTTTCGATGGTTTGGGCGTTGAGCTCAATTTCGTTTCTGTCGTTTTTAGTCTGGCTTCACCACTTTTTTACCATGGGGGCAGGGGCCGACGTTAATGCCTTCTTTGGCATAATGACAGGTGTTATTGCCATTCCTACCGGTGTTAAAATCTTTAACTGGCTCTTTACGATGTTTCGAGGCCGGATCAAGTTCGCCACGCCAATGTTATGGTTCTTGGGCTTCGTGGTTATCTTTACGATCGGCGGCCTGGCAGGCGTACTGATGTCTGTTCCCGCCATTGATTTCCAGGTACATAACAGTCTGTTCCTGGTGGCCCACTTTCATATGATGATCGTAGGCGGAGTGTTGTTCGGTTACTTCGCTGGCATAACTTACTGGTTCCCGAAAATTTTTGGCTTTAATCTCAACGAACGGCTGGGCAAGTACGCTTTTTGGAGCTGGATAGTCGGTTTCACTCTGGCGTTCACGCCTTTGTATATACTAGGCCTAATGGGTGCCACCCGACGGCTTGATCACTACGACAAATCGTTAGGCTGGCAGGGCTTGTTCGTTGTTGCCGGCGTCGGAGTAATGATTATCCTGCTAGGGCTTGGCTTTCAGATTTTACAGTTTATCGTTAGTTTTTGGCAGCGTGACAAAAACCTCGACAAAACGGGCGACCCCTGGAATGGTCGGACCTTGGAATGGTCTACGGTATCGCCTGCTCCTTTTTATAATTATGCCGTAACCCCGGTTGTCACCGATCGCGATCAATTTTGGGTGAACAAACAGTCTAAGACCCATGTCATTAAACATCGTTACGAGGACATAGAAATGCCAAAAAACACCGGCATGGGTATACTAATCGCCTTTTTTGCTTTTGTCTTTGGCTTTGCTGTTATTTGGCACATTATCTGGTTAATACCGATGGGCCTGTTTGGCATTATTATCAGTGTTATTGTCCGCTCAACCAATGATGACACGGAATATACCATTACGGCCAACGAGCTGGCTAAGCTTGATAGAGAAAGCAAAACAGCGGGGCAGTCATTATGATCACGTCTGCGGCGACCCAAGCTGTTGAACAGCAAAACAATCATTCTAAGACCATCTTTGGTTTCTGGGTATATATTATGACCGACTGCGTGTTGTTTGCCAGCCTGTTCGCCACCTACGCCGTGCTACACAACAATACCTACGGTGGCCCGTCAGGCAGTGATCTATTCAAACTACCCTCAATACTGGCCGAGACGCTCATTCTGCTGACAAGCAGCTTCACGTGCGGCTTGGCGATGCTAGCCGCTCACCGTGGTGATCGGCAAAAGACTATTAATTGGTTTGCCGTGACGTTTTGTTTGGGCGTCGCGTTCTTATCAATGGAATTGATTGAGTTTAGCAGCCTGGCTAATGAAGGCAATAGCTGGACACGTAGCGGCTTTTTAACCTCTTTCTTTACGTTGGTTGGCACGCACGGCCTGCACATCGCGACCGGCTTACTCTGGACAATCGTTTTAATGGTTCAGGTAACGCGCAAAGGCCTGACTCCGTCAACGGTTAAGCGCTTGACTATGCTTAGCTTATTTTGGCACTTCCTGGACATCGTCTGGATCTTTATATTCACAATTGTTTATCTTATGGGGGCAACGGTATGAGAGACGCCGCGCCAGGCAGTTTTAAGTCATACACAATTGGCTTTATATTGTCAGTCGTTCTGACACTTGGGGCTTACTCGCTAGTGGTTAATCATGTACTGACGGGTTGGAATTTAGCCTTTGGACTGATAGCCTTGGCCATACTGCAACTGTTGGTTCAGTTGATATTTTTCTTACACCTTAGTAATGAATCTAGCCCTCGATGGAACCTGATCGCGTTCACCTTTATGCTTACGGTGGTTCTGATCGTAGCTATCGGCACTTTATGGATAATGAACAATCTGGACTACAATCATGGTCACACACCCAGTGAAACCGATCAAACAATAATTCAGGACGAGTTAATCAAGCGCTAACCGTGATCAAAAAATACTATCAACTTACCAAACCGGGTATCATACGCGGTAACTTAATAACCGCCGCGGCCGGATTTTTTTTAGCTTCTCAGGGCACAGTTAAACTAGATTTACTTTTGTACACCTTGGCAGGGATATCACTTGTCATCGCTTCGGCCTGTGTTTTTAATAATTATTTGGACCGTGATATTGATCAGCTAATGGAACGTACTCGTAAGCGGGCTCTTGTGAGCGGATCTATATCTGGAAAAAATGCCCTGATATTCGCATCAACCTTAGGTACTCTGGGTGTTCTACTCTTAGCTATATTTACCAATTTGATCACCGTATATATCGGGCTGTCTGGCTTTGTTGCATATGTGATCCTCTATGGATATTACAAACGCCGAACCGTGCACGGAACACTAATTGGCACTATATCGGGAGCCATGCCCCCAGTTGCCGGATATACGGCAGTGACTAATAGACTTGATTCAGCCGCGCTAGTACTTTTTATAATCTTAATCTTCTGGCAAATGCCTCATTTTTACGCTATTGCCATGTACCGCTTTAAAGATTACTCTGCCGCGAAAATACCAGTATTACCGGTGGTGAAAAGTATGTCAGCAACTAAAATTCAGACACTAATATATATACTTGGATTTACCGTGGCGTCAGCAATGTTAACTTTTTTGGGTTACTGTGGTTATGGTTACTTTGCCGTGACTCTCATGTTGGGAGCTACGTGGTTCGGTTATGGTGTCCGCGAGTTTAATAAGGCTGGGGATATTTTATGGGGTCGTAAGATGTTTTTATTCTCCTTAATCGTGATTTTGCTGCTATGTCTGTCTATCTCGCTGGATTCGTTCATAAGCTGAGGGGTGCTGTGGTACTGTAGTTAAATGCTGCTTAAAAAATACCGCTGGTCACGAGACTACGAATCAGCCGAAGAAGAGCTATTACAAATGTTCGGGGCAAAGAACATCAATGCCCAGCGCTGGACAGCCCATGGCGATGAAGAACTGGCCTCAAGAGTACACGCTCTTGATAGAAAACTATGGTGCGCTGAAGGCTCAATTATTTTCACCTTTGAGGGTAAAAAAATCTCGCTGCAGGCTGGCGACGCGCTGGACATTCCAGCCTATACCGTACATTCCGCGCTAGGCGGTTTTAGTGGTTGCGCTATCTATGAATCGCCTACGGTTGCGGAAAATCCAGCGATTTTACAGGTTTAGTGTAAGAATTCCCATAGTACTTATGTTGAGCGGGGAATAAGATGAAATTAGTGTTGACCTGCGACATCAGTCGCGAACACAGAAAAACATCCCAGTAGGGATGTTTTTAAATTAATCAAAACTTATCAAAATGATCGTATACAAAGTATAGCAATGGATGTATACTTAAAACCAATATATGCGAAGTACTATAATCTCAGCTACAAACGTCGTTAAGAAGTTCGGAGATATCACGGCGGTCGACGGTATATCTTTCGAGGTTAAAAAGGGCGAAATATTTGCCTTTTTAGGGCCAAATGGCGCGGGCAAGAGCACGACTATCAAGATGTTAACTACCATGTTACGTCCTACCGAGGGCGTGCTCAAACTCGCCGGGCACGACGTGACCAAAGAGCGTGATAGCGCGCGTAAAGCTTTTGGTATCGTTTTCCAAGATCCCAGCCTAGACGAAGAGCTGTCAGCTTTTGAGAATATGGAACTTCACGGTATTTTATATGGTATTCCAAAAACCGAACGCCAGGCACGTATCCAGGAGCTATTGGAATTAGTTGAGCTATGGGGTCGTAAAGATTCAATGATCAAAACTTTTTCCGGCGGTATGCGTCGTCGCCTCGAGATTGCCAGAGGCCTACTTCACGAACCACGCGTATTATTTTTGGACGAGCCGACACTTGGGCTAGACACTCAAACCCGTAATTTAATGTGGGACTACGTCAAAAAGCTCAGCGACGAAAAGGGAATGACTATCTTCTTTACCACTCATTATCTGGACGAGGCTGAAGATGTAGCCGGCCGGATCGCGATTATCGATCATGGCAAAATCGTCGCTACAGGCACGACAGCGGAGCTGTGCGCGCAGACTAAAACTAAGAATTTAGAAGATGCCTACTTATCATTAACCGGCAAGGCAACCCGCGATGAAGCCAATAGCGGCAACAATAACGGGCTTAACTTTAAAACTGCCATGCGTAACAAGAACTTAAGGTAGGTATTACTATGGAAATTATTTACGCTCTATGGCTCCGCCAAGTACGCAGATACTATCGTAGTGGCTCTAGAATTATCGGAACTCTCGGCCAGCCAGTCTTGCTATTGCTAGCGCTGGGCTACGGGATTGGCGCTATCTACCAAAAAGCCGGGCAGGGTAATTACCTACAATTTCTAGTACCGGGAATTATCACTCAAACAGTTTTACTTTCGGCTATTTTTTGGGGCATTATTATTCTCCAGGATAAACGCTTTGGCTTTTTATCGGAGTTACTGGTGTCGCCGGTGTCACGGATAAAGATACTTTTTGGTAGCGCTCTTGGAGGCGCGACAATTTCCATCGCTCAAGGACTTATAGTCTTTGTCATATCAATAGCTTTTGGCTTCCGCCCATATGATTGGCTGCTGGTTATACCGGCCTTCGGTATACTTGTCTTAACAAGCCTGGCGCTAACCAGTTTCGGGGCCGGCATAGCCTCAATGGTGGATGACTTTCAAGGCTTCCAAAGCATCAATAACCTACTAATAATGCCTTTGTTTTTTCTATCCAGCGCCCTGTATCCGTTAGATAGCGTTCCGACAGCCTTACGAATAATTAGCACCCTTAATCCGGTTAGCTATATGGTCGATGCTCTACGTTTACTGCTTACCAACCAGACACATTTTGGCCTAGGGCTTGATTTAGCAGTGATTGGCGTTACCTTAACCTTAGCTATGCTCTTCGCTGTCAACCGCTTTAACCGTATTCAAATATAGTCTAGGCTAAGCCAAAGTAGTTATGCCTTTGGCAGTATATAAACGCCACGGCTCCGATAAGTAATGTTAACCAGTAGCTTATTAACCGATACAAAATAACAGCAGCCAGAGCTGTAGTTCCGGGGACACCGTAAGCGATAAGACCCGCCGCCATGCCTGCCTCCAGCCCGCCCAGGCCCCCAGGCGTTGGCGTAGCCGTGCCGACGCCTATACCGATGGTAAAGACTACTACTATGGCTACGAAGGACAAGTGGCCGCCTAGTGCCAGCAGACAGATATATAGGCTCAGCATGTTAAATAAAGTTAGTGATATGGAGCTGGTTAGCGCCGCGGCTAGACGGAGTGGTCGTTGGCTATATTGACCGAACTGTTTAACTATATCGCCGAGCGCGCCTGACAACTTATGACGTGATTTTGGGAAAATAAGTAAAAACGCGCAGCAAGCCAGTATTAAGATAAATCCAAGCCAAATATTAACGCCAGTAATACCGGGCAATCGGAATGGCGGCGCGCTGGCGTGGAAAAAAGCCATGGCTATACCGAAAACTATGCCATGCCCAATAAACCCAAAAAGGTTATTTACCCCGACCACAGCCGCCGCCTGTGCCGAAGTATGTCGATTTTTTCGCAAGTAAGCGTAGTTAACTCCAAGAGCTCCCACCCCACCGGGCAGTAGACGATTAACAAACATGGCCGCGAACTGTGTTACCGCGGTTTTATAATACGAGAGCGTTTTAAACGCTAAAAAGTAATAGGTAGCCGCCGCCGAAAGATAGGTTAGCGTCACTAATAGCGTAGCGAGCAAGGCATACGACCAGTTAAGCGTACCAAGTAAATTTACGCTTTCACCAAAACCATCAAGTTGAGGCAGTAACACTAAGATCACGAGTACTACAGCTAGAAAGCCTAGCAGTTTACCTCTGTTAGGACGTAAGTTTCGTTTTTCATCGGTCATATCTAGTATTATTACCGAGCCGACGCTTATGTACAAGTTTATAACATGATATAACACCACATAATGTTGAAGTGTTGAAATTCTTACGCATGCAATTAGGGGTGGTGTGCTTTACTATAACTATAAGCGTACGCTGGTTACGCTCAAACATTTTCAACAAGGAGATCATGAAAGTCAAAAAAAGTACCTCTGATATTACTAGTCGTGTCATTCAACGCTACGTTATGGTGGCCAGCTTGTACGTACTACTTATATTTATTCTGCCGACCAATGTCAGCGTAATGCGAGAACACTCACTTTCTGATCTGCAGTATCGGGTACTGCTTTTTGCTATCGCTCTGCCTTCGCTCATGGCCTGGCTGGCTGCTTTTATTGGTTACGCGCGTCTCCACCAGTACGCCAAATCAGTAGCGGGCACGCCGGAAGGTCCAAGCTATAAACGATTAGCCAAAGGCTGCACTTGGCTAGCTTGGAGTTTACCCGCGCCTTTACTTTTGTCGTTTGTATTGCTTGCTTATGCTCAAAGTCATTCGCAATTTCGCCCGACTGCTATCGTTATAAGTAATTACCTATATCTTATTTTTCCGCTTGTAGCGTTAACGTTGGTTGGCATGGCTTCCCGCGGCTTGACATCCAGCGCCAGGCTAACATTTAGCGTTGCCAGGGCACGCGGTATTATAGTGGCATTTATCATAGCCGGGTTATTGTACTGTTACTTCACTTTTCAGAGATTTGATCTTACTAGCTTCACGTCTACTAACAATCCATACTATCTTCCTCTATGGTTAATGGTCATTAGCGTTATTATTCCATACCTATATTCGTGGTTCATTGGGCTGCTCGCGGCTTTTGAGATCGCGTTATTTAGTAAAAACGTTAAAGGCGTCTTGTACAGACAGTCGCTACGTATGCTCGTATATGGTCTGACTGCCGTTGTCATTAGCTCGATAGCCCTTCAATATATTAATACTATCTCACCACGCGTAGGCTACGTTGTTCTCGACTCTAAACTAATACTTATATCTATCTTTAGAATTTTGACCGGACTTGGATTTGTCTTGATCGCTATCGGTGCTAATCGATTAAAAAAGATCGAGGAAGTATAGTCATGAAAAAGACCAATACTCCGCTACTATACACCGAGGTGGTGAACGTCACGCATGTTTATCTCGGACCGGCCGCCGATCGATTTATTTCCCGTCAGGTAGAGAATCATCTTAACAAATTGCCCGAAGACATGTCACGCAAAGACTTACTTCAACTTATTGATTGGATAAAAGTCGCCGTTTCGTTGCTAACTGATGATAGCGAAATAGTAGAAGAATACGCCGCTCAACTACGCAAACTCGCGTTGCCCCCCAAAACTACAGCGAAGCGCCATTAAGTTAGTATTGTTATGCCGAGATTAACTGAACCACAAGACCAATCTGACCGCTCAACTGTCGAGCAACAAGCCGAGGCCGAGGCATTATTCACCAGTATTGGTGACGGTGCTATTTCAACTGATGAATTTGGGCGAATTACAAGGGTTAATCCCGTCGCTCAAGAGATTCTTGGTTATAGCGAAGAAGAACTGATTGGCGAATGGTTTCCTAAAAAAGTTATAGCTATTACCAGTAACGATGCCGTGGTAAACCTAATTGATAGACCAATTACCAAAGCTTTTTTAACCGGCCGATCCGTTTCAGAAAAAATGCACTACCGACGCGCGAACGGTCAAAAAGTACCGGTAGCGATTAGCGTGTCACCGATATTGCTTGAGGGCAGGCCGCTTGGGGCCGTTGAAGTTTTCCGTGACATTACATTCGAACAAGAAGTCGACAGAATGAAAAGCGAGTTTATTTCGCTGGCGTCGCATCAACTTAGAACGCCATTGTCGGCAATTAAGACCTATTCTCATATGTTGGTGGATGGCTATATGGGCGAGCTTACTCAAACTCAAAAGAAGTCATTACGTACCATCATTAGTGGCGCCAATCGTATGAACGAGCTCATAAGTACCCTGCTTAATGTTACTCGCATAGAGAGTGGCTCAATAGCCGTGACGCCTAAAGTCATTCAAATTGAACGAACAATTGACGACGTCATTAAAGAAGTATCAATGATGGCCGCGGACAAAGCGATAAGCTTAAACGTCACCAATTTGAGTAACAAAAATATATCTGTCAAAACCGACGCCTTAATATTAAAAGAAATAATAACCAACCTGGTATCCAACGCTATAAAATACACCCCAGAGAACGGCAATGTCAGCATAACGACTCTTCAACGTCCCAAAGATATCCTTATTACGGTTACCGATACCGGCTGGGGGATTCCATTACAATCAAAGGATCAGATTTTTAGTAAGTTTTTTAGGGCACCAAATATTGTCAGGCGCGAAACAACGGGTACCGGGCTTGGATTATATCTGGTTAAAGGGCTGGTAGATACTATTGGTGGTAGCATTAATTTCGAGAGCGTGGAGGGAGAAGGCACTAGCTTTTTCCTCACCCTACCTCGTGGTCGTAAAAAATCAGCTAAAAAGATTAACCCGAAGACGTCTACAGTTTGAGTGTGTAAAATATTTGATACTGGGGCAGTAGTCTTATATGATATAAATGAAGCTATAAATTAGAAAAAAAGGATGTAAAGTTTTGGCACGTATTTTAATTGTTGAAGACGATCGCGACCTAAATAATGCTTATTCAATCATCCTCAAAAATGAAGGCCATGAGGTCGTTGAAGCCTACGACGGCCAAGAAGCCTTATCTAAGGTTAAAGATTTTTCACCAGATCTGATTCTTTTAGATCTTTTAATGCCTATAATGGGCGGTTTGGAATTCTTGCAGCATTACGATCTCCTCAAGGCTCACTCTAACGTTAAGGTTTTGATTTTTACTAACATGGAAAACTCTCCTGAAGTGACCGAAGCCTACAAGCTTGGCGCTCATCGTTGCATAATCAAATCCTGGACTGCTCCGCACAACTTAGCCCGTGTTATAAGCGACGCCCTAACGACAAAATCAGCCAAAACCCCCAAAACAGTTAAAGCGCCTAAAGCTTAGCTGGCAAGTCAGCAATATATTGATCGTTTAGCAGCTGCATCAATTTTTTGAGGTATAATCGATAGGGTGTGCCCTTGCCGTAGGCTATTACGCCGGTATGCTTGAGTTTATTTAGTTCTGTGGCCGCGGTTTCGCGGGTTAAGCCGGTTAAGTTAGCGAAGTCCTGGTGCGTAAGGTCTAGAGCTATCTCTATTTCCTGAGGTGCCACGGTGTGTCCGTGACTGAGCGATAAGTAGTGGAGAGTGTAAAGTAGCTTATCGCTGGCCCTAGAGTGTTGCAAAGCGTTCAAGCGCATGGACATGCCGAGCTGATCCGTTAAATAGCGCTCAAGCTCCTGATAGACCAATTCAGGCCGTTTTTTTATAAAAGCGGTGAGTTCCTCACGATTTACCGTGTATAGCGTCACTTCGGAGCTGAAAGCTTCGTAGTAATAAATAGCGCTGGACATGGTTCCATAAACCCATGGTCCGGGGAATATCGCGTCCGCGGAGTAGAAAGCCACGGGTTTCTCGTCGCCGCCAACGCTTAGATTGTAGGCCTTGACGGTGCCGCTCTTAACCACGAAAGCGCTGCGAGGCGCTTCGCCTTGAAATATTATGATTTCGCCTTTTTTGAAAGTCCGAGTAGGGTGACGGTCGAGAAAAGCATGAAGGTAGTTGACTGCGACTTGGTTTGACATAGTGTAACTATAATAGCATCGGATTAGTGCGATGAACAGGCCTATTGGCCGGATGTGCTGGAGGTGGTGGTAGGTTTTGGTATCTGATCAGCGCCAATGACTACGATAAAGTCGGTATTATAGATGCCGGCATAGGGATTAGTGGTTGTTAAGTGATTCCCGTAAATTTGAGTAAGCAGCTTGCTGGTAGCCGGTTTTTTGCCTTCGGACTGGTCGATAATACTAGTAACAGCCAGGTCGGTCTTGGCATCGCCAACCTTATCAACGATTAAGTTCTTTTGTTTTAGTCTGGTTTTTTGTTTGCTAGCCAGTCCATTGGTGCTAGTGCCGTTAAGCACGACCACTGAAGCACCTTCTTGGATTATAGGGTTAGAAGATGTTTGTCTTAAAATAAAGCTCTGAATATCGCTAAAGTCGTTAAGCCCTGCTGCCGGAGCCAGAGCTGATTGTCCTGAAGGCGTGGCATAGCTGGCTAATAAGTTTTTACCGTTCGCGCTATTAAGGCTAAGTGACTGAATATTGCCACCGGTGATGCCCTTGGTTATGTCATATAAACGACGTACCTGGCTAATATCAAAATCCGTTTTAACGTTGTTGCCCAGAACATCAGATAGGGCGGTCAATTTGGTCGGATTAGCGATAACGCCGCTTGACGCCACTTTGGCCTTAAGTGCCACAAGCAACTGGCGTTGGTGTTCGGTGCGATCAAAGTCGCTGGCCGGGAAGCCGTAAGATCGACCTGAATCACCACGGGCACGACTTAGGTTTAGAGCCTGTTGTCCATTAAGATGGTGCACTCCATTGGTCAGCTTAACTAATGGCTTATTAGTTGAGTAATCGATGTTCGGGTCGTATAGGCCTCTCGGGTCTTTACTTTTAACCGTAAAATCGACGCCGCCTACGGCGTCAACAGCCTGCTTGAGAGCATTATAGTTAACCAGGGCGTAGTAATTCATCTTCATGCCAAGACTATCTTCTATAACTTGTTCTAATTGACCCATACCACCGTTGGGATAACCACTTTCGCTAAATTTTGTGGCTTCGCCATCTACATAGGCTTCGTTAATCTTTCCGTGCCCGCTGGAACCAATGTCGACATATAAGTCGCGGGGAATACTTAACAGGAACGCTTTGTTATTTTTGGTATCAATACTAATAACCATTATCGAGTCCGTGAGCTGACCGCCGTTATGCCCGATGTCGTCAGCTGAGTTTCCGGCTAACAGAATATTAACCCGTCCATCTTCTTCGCCTCTGAGTTTGGTCGTTTTGAGTACGCTCAAGATGTTACCGCCAAAGACTTTATGAGTATTATAGGCAAATTTCCCGCCAACCCAACCTCCGATAACTAAAATAATCAAGGCCAGGGTAACTACGGTTCGCTTAAGAGTAATTTTACTCGTGATACGGCCAAAACGGCTTTTTTTGACAACTGTTGGCTTAGCGTTTACGCCCTTATGGTGATCGCGGGGATCGTATTTATAGCTACGTAGCGTCATTCCAAGTCCCGGGAACTGATCAGCCTGCTGCTTAACAGTGACCGCGTCTTGACGGGGCCTGCTTAGACCGTTAACGGGTATCTTGGTAGGGCGGATCGGTTTTTGGGGCATTGAAGTTATGACTATTATAGCTATTTTAACCATCGGAAGCCACCCTTTTACGGGATACGCCCTATCTGTCGTATCTGTTATCAGGTATACTGTAACTAATTATGAAGCTCGTCGTTCAAATTCCGTGCCTGAATGAAGAGGCAACTTTGCCGCTCGTTCTACAGAGCATACCTAAAAAAGTGGCTGGTATCGACCAGATTATCGTTTTGGTTATCGATGATGGCTCAACGGATAATACGGTTGCCGTGGCCCGCGAACACGGTGTTACGCACTTTGTTCGTCATAACCAAAATCAAGGCTTAGGCCGATCGTTCCACGATGGGATCCAGAGAGCCTTGGAGCTTGGTGCCGATATAGTAGTTAACACCGACGGCGACAATCAATATCCCCAAAACCGGATTGGTGATCTAGTACAGCCAATCTTAAAGCGTCAAGCCGACATAGTTATAGCCGACAGACAAACCGATACCATCGCCCACTTTTCACCATTTAAGAAGTTTTTGCAGAGATTTGGCAGCGCCGTGGTTAACAAGGCCGCAGGCACGGATTTGCCAGACGCCGTAAGTGGTTTTCGAGCCTACAGCCGTGAATCACT
>CAZQPT010000006.1:0-7197 GCA_964595295.1 uncultured Candidatus Saccharibacteria bacterium
CCTCCAAATAAAACGCCTCAGCAAAGCTGGGGCTTTTTATTTGGTTGGTCTAGCTGGGCTATAGAACGGTGTTCGGCGTAGTGAGCATAGCGAACGGAGAAGCGACGAGCCGCAGGCGAGGGAAGCGCTGTCCCACTCAGCCCTCCCAAGCTTATAAAAGACTTCCAAATAGTCTTTTTTTGTTATACTTTGCGCATGTACCTATTTTTACTGTTCGCGATCTGGCTGTCACCACTGATTATTATCATAGTTTTCAATGGCGTTAGAGGTAAGGGCTACCAAATGAGAGTAAAAACTCCTTCCATTGACACCGCCGAGGGCGTAATAGTCCGGGCAGCATACTTAGTCTGGGTTATAGTGTTCCTGGCTCTGTACATACTCAACCATTAACGGCAAAGTAGCCGTTTCCCGGCATCCTTCGTTGCTTTTAGGGTATAGTAAGCTAGTTATAAAATTCAGAAAAGGACAATTACTTATGGATATGAAACTTGAGCTCGTGCCACTGCCAGTAACTGACATAAACGCGAGCAAAGCGTTTTATGTTGATAAAGTAGGCTTTAATTTAGATCACGACGCGCAACCCGGGAACGGTATGCGAATCATTCAACTAACGCCTCCCGGCTCAGCTTGCTCGATCGTCTTTGGAACAGGAATGGGCGACTCTAACTCAGCCAGTTCAATTAAAAATCTTCACTTGGTGGTTAGTGACATTGTCGCGGCTCGTGAATTACTCAACGGACGAGGCGTTGAAGTCAGCGACGTACAAGATATGGGTGGCGTCAAATACGCCTACTTCTCTGACCCCGATGGTAACTCCTGGGCATTGCAAGAGATTCCTGCGCGCTAGGTAGCGCGTTAGATGCTACTCGTAGCGCAACGCTTCAATCGGATCTTTTTGACTAGCTCGTCGCGCCGGCAAGGTCCCGGACAGGAATGCTATCAGCATGATGCCGGCAACAATTATAGCGCTGGCCGTAAGAGGGAAGGACAGTAGCTCTAGCCCTGGCAGGTCTTTTAGGAAACCTTTGGAAACGATGCTGTTCACCAGCTTGCCGATTAGGTTGGCGAAGCCGATTCCCAATATGCTGCCCCAGAAGCCAATCAGCACGGCTTCGATGCTAAAGAGCGTAAAGATTTTATTCTTACCCATGCCCAGAGCTTTCATTAGACCAATCTCTTTGGTGCGCTCGGAGACGGACATGTACAAGGTGTTAACGATGCCAAAGGCGGCGGCTATCAGGGTGATCGCGGCGAAGCCATCGAAGACATAGGTTATAGCCGTGATGATCGTAAACACGCTGCTAACCTGATCTTTCACGGTTTTGGCGTCATAGCCTTTAGTTTTTAGATCAGCCTTAAGCGCTAGAAGTTGAGTATCGCTAAGCCCGTCCTTAAACACGGCCGAGACAGAGGCGTAGGCGTCTTTGGTGCTGGACGGTAAGCCAACTGTCTGCGTGTCATACAGCTTATGGAATATTGAGTTATTAGCGTACGCGGCGGTCGAACCAACTAGGGTTTTTTGTTGCACGCCAACGATCATGGCCTCAAATTGAGTTTGCTGACCACTTGCGTCAGTTATGCCAATAGTCACCTTTTTGTTAACGGCGTCACTGTTATTTTTGAAGCCCAGCGAGCTAACATACGAAGTCGGTATGGTAATTTGATTCTCGGCGGCATCATTGGTAACCGGTTTGCCATCGCTCATATCAAGACTGCTCTTACCAACTGTTTGCGCCAGTGCGAATTGATATTTAGCGTTTGGTTGAGCGGTTGATGCTACATAATCAGGCGTCACTGACAGTAGTGGCTCAACCGATATGATATTCGATTCAGTTTTGACCTTACTGATATCACGTTCTGTCAGGGCTATAAGTGCCGGGGCACCAGAATTAACTCCGGTGGAGCTTATTTTCTTCTTTGCCGGATCGTATTTCTTTAAGTCGCTACCGCCGGTAGGGTTATCGCTTTGGCCAGTCGCGGTAATGGTCAGCGAGTTGCTGTTGCCAAGGTTACCTACTTGTTTATTCAGATATGTCTTAATGCCGGCGCCAATACCATTGGTTAGCGACAACGTAGTGGCACCGATAATGATAGCGATAACCGTTAATATGGTGCGAGCTTTATTGCGGAGCAGGTTTTGATTGGCGGTTACCAGTATGTCGAGGAATTTCATGAAGTTACTCCTTTGATGAGATGACCGTCTTTAATGTAAATCTCACGGGTACAGCGAGCCGCTAGGTCCGGATCGTGCGTAACTATGATTAGAGTGATGCCTTTATCTTTGTTGAGTTGAAACAATAAGTCCTCGATTTTGCTGCCAGTAGCCGAATCCAGGTTGCCGGTTGGTTCGTCCGCGAAGATGATACTCGGGCTATTGATCAGGGCTCGGGCAATACAGACGCGCTGTTTCTGGCCGCCGCTTAAGTTAAGCGCTTTGTTGCTAGCTTTATCGTCTAGCTCGACAGCTTTTAAGGCTTCCATGCCACGGCGGTTGCGCTCTTTGCGGCTAACGCCAGCGATCTTGAGAGGCAAGATTACGTTGTTTAGCACCGTGTCATTGCCATTTAGAAAGAATTGCTGGAATACAAAGCCGAAACTTTCGTTGCGCAACAAGTCGAGCTGCTTAGGTGACAGCTTATGAGCGTCTACACCGTTGACGATAACTGAACCTTTCGTAGGCTCATCCAATAGGGCAAGTATGTGCATCAGCGTGCTTTTACCGGATCCACTTTTGCCGACTATGGCCACTGTTTCGCCTTTGGCTATAGACAGGCTAATATTTTCTAAGGCTACGAATTTACTTTCTTTTTTACCGTAGACTCGGCCGATAGTACTTGTTGCTATAACGTTGGTTGATTTATCCATCTAGCTCCTCGTCTGACTTTTTAGCGGATTCCTGCATTTGGACGAGGTCTTTTTGGACATGCTCCATCATCGCTTCGATTGAATCGGCCTTGATGAAAAGCACGCCGTTCTTCATGGGCGTACCCATGACTACGAGTTTTTCGCCCTCTTTGATGTTGAGCGCTTCACGAGCCTCACGTGGGATTACGACCTGGCCTTTGGTGCCAACCGTGGCCGCGCCCCAGAATTTCATTTGTGGAAACATATGATTAAACCTTTCTAGTATTACATTTCATACTTGTATGATAAGTCATGCAAATCTTTATGTCAATCTAGCTACGCTGCCTGTTATCGTACAGCGCGTTTATTTGCTTGGTGCTAGAATTTTAGTTATGACAAGTATCGCCTCTTCGTCTGACCGACGATTAACAGAAAATCAAGAAATATTACGAGAATCTAATATCCGTAAACAAAGTTGGTTTTTTAAGTATAAAGAATACGCGAAAATCGAACCCCAGGAAACCACGAGTTTAGAGGGCGACGTAGCGATAAGTTTTTACTGCGAGTGCGCGGATGAAAACTGTATGGCGGAGATTCAAATTATGCCCACCGAGTACAGTAAAATACACTCGCAGAGTGACGTATTCATGATAGTTTCCAGTCACGAGACGCCTGAAATAGAAGAAGTCATTAGCAAAAAAGCTCAATACTGCCTAGTTAAGAAAACATAACTAGACATATATAACCTCTGGCTTGCCGCATTGATTATGTTATTGCGTTAGCATAAGCGTTGTAGTATGATAACTCCGTTATTGTGCGTCAGCATATCCAAAAATATAAAGGAAAAGATTATGAAAAAAGTCAGTAAATCTAAGAACAAATTACAACAAAGCCGCATTCAGCAGAGCCACTTAATAATTGTGGTTGTTGCTTTCGCTCTCATCGGAGCCTACGCGATAGGATTTTCGCGCGCTCAGCATGGTGCAGGTACCGCGGCCAGCGGTAACGCCACGATTAGTGCCGCCCCTGAATGCGTAAACGGTACCTGGACGAATCATGTTAACGTCATATCAAATACTAGTCGTCTGGGAGAAATTGACGTTTACGAAACTTTGAACGCCACTCAAGTCATAAAAGTCGCCAACCAACTTGGTCTTTCAACGGCTTCGCCTACATCATTTAACACCACTCCCGCTGCCGGTGTAACTGACGATGTATTGTATGTTGCTCCATTTAGCAACACTCCTGTAGGAAGTATCACGGCTACTCCGGGCAATGAAGTTTTAGCGCGTTCCAATACGTTTACCAATCCCTGCCTGCCTCCACCCGCTCCTAGCGGCAAAGGCAAACACGGAGGTCTTTAAGTAAGACATTGGTGACCAAGCCGCCAATAATTAGATGAAAAGGAAAAGTTATTTATATAACTCATTATAGGGAAGCCGAGGCCAGGTGATTTTATTTGTTATACTTCTAACATGAAGAAACGATTGCCACTACTGTATCTGCTAACCGCGCTAACCATAATTTTCGGAACAATATACGCTACGTCGCAACAATTGTTGAGGATGAGCGCCAACGATCCTCAAATTCAAATTGCCGAAGATACCGCGCAGGCCTTAAATAAGGGCGTCGATCCCCAAAACCTCGCTCAAGGCAACGTCGACATGGCTAAAAGTCTGTCCTCTTTTATTATTATCTATGATAAGACCGGACATGTCGTGGCCGGAAACGGCTATCTGAATAATCATATCGCGGTTGTACAGCTAGGCGTTCTAAAAGCCTCTGATAAACAAGACTATAACGCGGTTACCTGGCAACCTCAAAAAGACGTCAGAATCGCCTCTGTCAGCACCGACGCCAACGGCTACTATGTGTTAAGCGGACGTTCGCTAAAAGAAGTTGAGGTTCGCGATCAAAAAATAATTCAACTTGTATTTCTGGGATGGATCGCGTGCGTTACGGTACTCGTACTCGGTCCTTATATATACAAAAAAATCTCCTAAGCTCCACCAACTATTGGCAAAAGTTAATTTCAGGACTACAATTCCATTAAATTAATGGAGGATGATCTTATGGACGTACAGGTTAGTTTGCTAGGAGTCGTATTAGCCATGCTTAGCGCTATGGTGGTTGGCAGCGTCTGGTACTCCCCCTCGGTATTCGGTAAAACTTGGATGAAATTAACTAAAATCGATATGAATAAAGATGGCGGCAGCGTCTGGAAGCCAATTTCGATCACGGCGGTGGTTTGTCTTATAACGGCTTACGTACTAGCGCACGTAGCCTATCTTTCGAATCAGTTCTTTCACGATAGCTTCTTGCAGGACTCATTAACTACTGCTTTCTGGCTATGGCTGGGCTTTTCGGCTGCTCGTTTGATTACGCACGACGCTTTCGAGGGTCGCCGGCGTAAACTAACGGCTATTAACATCGGTAACGATCTTGTCACGATTATGCTGATGGGCCTGATAATTGGTCTCGTTGGTTTCTAGCGACTGTATTCTCAGAATCTTAAATAAATCTTAAATGACAGTGGGTTGAGCGACTTATATTGCTAGACTGTCTGGGTGAGCAGGATATTGGGGTATCGATTTAGGCGTGGCACATTGCTTTTTATAGCCTGCGTTGGCGTACTGACAGGTCTCGGTCTAGCCCGAACCGGATACACTCTAAATCTTATATACACGCTGATTCCGCTAGGCTTAGCAGGCCTGGTCTGTCTCAGAAAAACAATAATCCTGGCTTTGTTTTTAGCCTTGCTAGGCGTAAGTTTAGGCTGGTGGCGCGGGGGCGTATACCTGCGAAAACTTGATGCCTATCAACCGCTTTATTACCAAAAAATTACCATTACCGCGCAGGCCACCGAAGACGCGGTTTACAATAAAACCAAGCAGCTTGGGTTTTCCGCTAGCAACATCGTGCTGGAGAACGGGCAACATATGACAGGCAAAGTTAGTCTGAGTGGATTTGGCGTTAACGCGATCTTCGCCGGCGACACGGTAGTTGCCAGCGGAAAATTATACCCTGGGTATGGCGCTTACCAGGGTCGAATCAGCTTTGCTTCGATAGCGGTTACCGAACATCACCCAACATTAATAACCGACATAAGACGTGAGTTTGTGGCTGGTGCCCAAACGGCTTTACCGGCGCCACTGGCGCCTTTCGTAATGGGCTTACTGGTGGGCCAGAGGGCAAACCTGCCACCTGACGTAAAAGACGACTTACAAAAAGTCGGGCTAACTCATATCATCGCGGTTTCCGGATATAATCTAACAATTATTTTGCAGGCTAGCCGACGTTTATTCGGTAAGCGTTCCAAGCGCCTGTCTACTTTTTTATCTCTGGGCTTGATAGCGATCTTCCTGTTGCTGGCTGGTGCTAGCGCGTCAATTGTCAGGGCCGCAATAGTTAGCATGTTAAGTATTGCTACATCGTATTACGGCAGAAATTTTAGTCCGCTAAGCTTGATAGCTTTCGCGGCGGCCATAACCGCCTACGCCAACCCTGTCTATATCTGGAGCGACCTTAGCTGGTATTTAAGTTTTCTGGCATTCTTTGGAGTCATGATTTTGTCACCACTGGTCCAGGCCCGCTGGCCAGGGCGTTGGCACGAGAATATTATCGGATCAGTCGCTTTAGAAAGCATCTGCGCCGAAATAATGAGCCTGCCATTCGTGCTCTACATATTCGGGCAAATGTCGCTGATCGGATTACCTGCCAATATCTTAGTTGTTACTATGGTGCCATTGGCCATGCTGCTTGGTTTGGTGTCTGGGTTAGCTGGAATGTTTATTGGCTCGCTTGCTGGTTGGCTAAGCTGGCCGGCAAATATTCTGCTCATCTATATGCTAGACATCGCTCATATCATGGCCCACCTGCCTGGCATTTTCGTCCAAAACAAAGCCTTGTCACTTACGACCATGCTACTTATTTATTTGGTCATCAGCCTTATCGCCACGTCGTTGTGGCACAAGACAAAAGCTGTCAGGAGTGGTACAATAACAGATACCAACCAACCTAAACAACCTATCTATAAAGGACTATTGGCATGAGCGGACACAGTAAATGGTCAACGATTAAGCGGGAAAAGGGCGCTAAAGACGCGGCCCGCGGCGCCGTGTTTACCAAACTTGGTAACGCCATCGCCGTGGCGGCCCGCAAAGGCGCGGACCCGGACACCAATTTTGAGCTTCGTTTAACTATCGACCGAGCCAAGGCCGCCAATATGCCATCAGCCAACATTCAGCGGTCTGTCGACCGCGCGAAAGATAAGGACGCCGCTCAGCTAACAGAAGTTTTATACGAAGGCTACGGCCCGGGCGGCGTAGCTGTTTTGGTAGAATGCGCCAGCGA
>CAZQPT010000006.1:7297-18766 GCA_964595295.1 uncultured Candidatus Saccharibacteria bacterium
GGCTACGGCCGGGCAGATAAGAAGCAAATTCAGGAAATGGTCCGCGTAATCTTGCAACTCAAAGAAATTCCTAAACCAGACGACGCCGCCGACGCCCTGGCGGCCGCTATCACCCATTCTATGACGCTAAAAATGCAATAACTAACACGCGCAACGTCGAACAGTCTACGACACGTCCTCCTTATGCGCGTGTTAGTTATTACATACTCCCAACAGTTCTCTAGGTGAGCAGAATAAAGAAAGATTTGTAAGAAATACCGTGTCGTAGACTGGTTTTCGTCAGATCTTTCTTTATTCTGTCAGCAAGACAGGGAGTTGTGAGATAATGGCTGGATGATAGCGACACTAGCAGGGGTAGTAAGCGAGAAATTGGCCGAAGTAGTCGTGCTCGACGTACAGGGTGTTGGCTACGGTCTGCTGGTCACGACCGATGACTTTAGCAAGTTAGCCACCGGGGAACAGGCAAGGCTGTATATTTACGAGCATATTCGCGAACAATCCCATGATTTATTTGGATTCTTAACGCGAGACACCAAAGTGCTATTCGAGCAACTGCTTGACGTTAACGGTGTCGGACCTAAAATGGCACTTAACGTGTTAAGTATTGGCAGTGGCCAAGACGTTCGGGTAGCAATCGCTAGTGGAGACGTTAAATTTATTCAGCAGGCTAATGGCGTTGGCAAAAAGGTCGCCGAACGGGTAGTTGTCGAGCTTAAAGACAAGGTTGGACTGGCTGGTGTTGATCTGGCTTCAACCGGATTGCTGCAAAGTGACAATATGTTGCTTGGCGACGAAGCCGTTGAAGCATTGGTGTCGCTAGGCTATTCTCCTCAGGATGCCGCCAAAGCGCTGGAGAATGTCGATCCTGAACTTTCCACCGAAGCCCGGATCAAGCGCGCTCTAAGTGGTAAATAACCTATGAGCACGCCAGCTTTAGAATTGCCGAATAACCAGAAGATTCCCCAGATTGGTTTAGGCTTATGGAAAGTCCAGGATGACCAACAATTCAAGGTCGGTTTCCAGGCAGCCATAGACGCCGGTTATAGGCATTTTGATACCGCCCAGATTTATGGAAACGAACAGTTGCTCGGTGAATCCTGGAAAGTCTCGGGTATAGCCCGCGAAGAGCTGTTTATAACCACCAAAATATGGCTCAAAAACTTCGGCCAAAGACATCTGCAGAAGAGTTTCACCGAATCACTAGATAAGCTTCAAACGGATTACGTCGATCTGTTATTACTGCATTTTCCGGTAACGGTTTTACGCAAAAAAGCCTGGAAGGCTTTGGAAGAGATTAAAGCCAAAGGCGGCGCTAAAAACATTGGCGTTAGTAACTACACGATTCGACACTTAGAAGAAATGAAACAATACGCCAAAGAAATGCCGGCAGTTAACCAGGTAGAGCTGCACGTCTTTTTGCAACAACCGGAATTGCTTAAATACTGCCACGAGGAAGGCATAATAGTCGAGGCTTACTCACCGCTGGCACACGGTAAAGCCATGGATGACCCGATAGTACAGAAAATTGCCGATAAGCACCACAAAAGCTACGCTCAGATTATGCTGCGATGGTGCCTAGAGCAAAACGCCGTGGTTCTGGCCAAATCGGTAACGCCGAGCCGTATTAAAGAAAACTTAGACATTTTTGACTTCATGTTCGACGAAGATGATAAGCAAGCCTTGGCCGGGCTGGACCGAGACCTTAGAACCTGCTGGAGCCCGGTTAACGTCCCCTGAGCGCCAACTACGGTATACTAATAAGTAATGATTGATCGAATAGTAAACGCTGGCGCCGAGCCGGACGAACCGCAAGAAATAGAGATGGAGGTTACTCTCCGTCCGCGCGACTTTTCTAATTACATTGGACAGGATCGTTTAGTTCAAAATCTAAAACTATCAATTGCCGCTTCTAAAAAACGTGGCGAGCCGCTGGATCACATCTTACTTCACGGACCGCCGGGGCTTGGCAAGACTACCATGGCCAGTGTTATCGCCAACGAAATGGGTGCCCAGATTCGAATTACCAGTGGTCCGGCAATCGAGAGGGCAGGCGACCTAGCCAGTTTGCTGACTAACTTAGGAGACGGCGATATTTTGTTTATAGATGAAATTCACCGGCTTAATCGAACAGTCGAAGAAGTACTTTACAGTGCCATGGAAGATTTTAAGCTCGATATTATGCTTGGCAAAGGGCCATCCGCCAGATCACTTCGATTGGATTTGCCAAAGTTCACCCTGATTGGCGCCACCACCCGCACCGGCGCTTTGGCCGCTCCATTACGGGACCGTTTTGGTATGATTCACCGCTTAGAGTTCTACAAACCAACCGAAATCCAGCAAATTATAGAGCGAGCCGCCCAGATATTAGACGTAAAGATAGATAAGCCAGCTGCCACCGAACTATCTAAAAGATCACGCCTAACACCACGTATTGCTAACCGCTTGCTAAAGCGTGTCCGCGATTACGCCGATGTTAACGGTGACGGCATTATCGATGCTGCTCTTAGCTATAAGGCCCTGGAAATGCTAGACGTAGATGAGCTTGGCCTTGATACGGCTGATCGGATGTTGCTGGCCGCGATTATTGAAAACTACAATGGCGGGCCAGTCGGCGTTGAGACCTTGGCGGCCATAACCGCCGAAGAGCGGAGCACCATAGAGGACTTTTACGAGCCGTATCTTATGCAAATAGGTTTGCTGGAGCGTACGCCTAGAGGTAGAAAAGTTACTCACAAAACCTACGAGCACCTCGGTAAAAAGCCGGCTGCCAGCGATGATCTGAACATCGCCCTGCTATAATTATTACTATGAATCCAGAAACCCCGATCACTAACCCAACGCCTACCCCGTATACTAATCCACCTAACACTGATCCAACCAACCCAAACCCCGAGCCGACACCGTATGGCCCTCAAAAAGTAGCCAACGCGTTAACGACCATGCAGCCTGGCGAACGACATATTTGTGAGATTAAACGTCATCCGGTCGGCTTACTGTTTTCCTACGCGATCGCCGGCTTGATGATCATTGGCGCGGCCGCCATAGCTTTTATCGTAGCGCCGGGCATGTTCCCGAACAGCAAGGACGCCGTAACGGCTGTAGGTACATTTATATTCTTGATTGTCACATTGCTGGCCGTTGGCTTCGTGTTTATAACGAATAAGGTTTACTGGGGCAACTCCTGGGTTTTAACCAGCGACAGCATCACCCAGGTTAACCAGACCAGCTTGTTTAACCGGCAATCCAGCCAGCTATCTCTGGAAAACCTGGAAGATGTCACCGCCGAACAAAATGGGATTCTACCGCACATGTTTAATTATGGTACCATCAAAGCCGAAACTGCCGGTGAGCGTAGTAAATTCGTATTTTACTTCTGTCCTAATCCAAACTATTACGCCCAACAAGTGCTACAAGCGCGGGAAGAATTCGTCCAGGCCGGGCATCATGGCGCTAGCCAGAACACCAACCAGTAAAACAGCTACAGTTACTGGAACGGATTATCGCGGGCGTCTTTAAATAGAGCCTGTACGCTGACGCTGTTATCTTGAAGCGATTTAAGCTGTGCTATGACGGCCTTGTCAAAATGAGGAACTTTAGCGGCTTTAACCTGGCTACTAACAGCGTCGGGAGTCGGTTCTTCGCTAACGATAGCGTTAATTTTGAACAGCACTACGCCGTATAAGCCAGCCACCAACACGATAAAGACCACAAAGCTGTAAGGCCGGATTTTTTGACCATAGCCGGTTAGCTTATTAATCATGGATTTAATATTTAGGGATTCTTTTTTCATGGTTTTATATACTCGTTTAGAGTTAGGCTAAAGCTTACCAGGGAAGGGTTGTCTTTGTTCGGTTGAATTGAAATGGTGCTGACTTGAGCCGTTCGGCGATTGTGCTCGAGCTCGCTTAAAAAGTTTATAAACCGAGCGTAGGTAATAGGAGCGGCGGTGTCGCTGTCAACATTGATGCTCAACTGATAGACGCCTACTAACCCGACAACAGGCGTGAGCTGAGAAAGTGCTCCGGCCTTACTGCCGCCAGCTGGCTTGGGGGTAGTGGCGGCACCACCCGGCTTAGCTGGAGCCAGACTGCCAAGCGTCGAGCTAGGGAAACTTATGGACGATATCTTAATGCTGTTTGCTTCGGCGATATTGACAATTTCTCGGACTGCTTCGGCCTGGCTTTTATCTTCCGGAACTACAGAGGCGGCAATTTTAGTAAGATCAGCGTACTGTTTTATGCCTTTTTTGGCTTGTGACAGACTAACTTGCTCTTGCGACAGTGCCTGGCTTTTTGCTTTTAGAGCGGTCAGATTGCTGGCTCGCTGAGCCAGGAAGGTATTGGCTTCATAGGTACCACCAATCAAGGCCACGGTTAGTAGTACAAGAGTGGCTACCAATACCAGGTGAAGACGCTTGCTGTTCATTGTTTGAGGCCCTTACTGTTAATGAACAGGTATGGATTGTTAGGAGCAAATAAGGCCCGGATCGTTACGTTACAAGGGTGCGCTCCATCGGTAGCGTCATTTTTACAGGATATGCTGACGATATCGGCTTTGGAAAATAACTTACTGCCCGGATCGGCCAGGTTTACCTGAACCTGGGTTGCCGTTTTGTAGTCAGGCACCACCGCGGACACGTCGAGCGAGCTCTGGCTTTGACTTATATCAAGCCCCGTCAAGTTGGCATTAGCGGGTATAGAGGCTCCAATTTGCTTGATAAGCTCGGAAAAAAGCACTTCTTTACTCAAAACCTGGACTACTAGCTTAAAGCTACTGGCGATGCCGCCTACCTGCTTCTGAGTTTCGGCGAACTTCTGCTCTTGAAGCAAACTTTCCGAGGCGGAAATTTCTTTCGCGTAACGTGACTTGGACTGCTGAATTGACAGTAGTCCATAAGTTGTTATTGCCCCGAGACCGACCAGGGCTATAACGAAGATTACTACCCAGCGTCTCAGGCCAACGTTACGGCGAGCGTAACTGTAGCCGCTACTGACTTCCGGAGGTAGCAGGTTGATCATTTTTTGAATACCTCGTCTGGGGGTGCCAGACTAAGACCAGCTACCGTGCTATACATAGGCCTGTCGGCAGAGGAGGGAGGCTGTAAGCCCTTGTAGTCTATATATTGCCAGGGATCGCTGTGCCGGACCGCTAAACGCAACGTTTCAGTTAAATAATCGCTCAAGCCCGGCATATTGGCTCCGCCGCCTAGGGTAATAATCTGACCAATAGGACGATCCGAACCGTACCTTTCTTCGTAATAACGCATCATGCGCCGGATTTCCTTAACAATCTCTTGAAGAGTTGGTTCCAGAGCCTGCCGTATGTCCGCCTGTTTTTTACTGGCGCCGAGACCATATCGAGTTTTAATAAGTCCGGCCTCAGCGGTAGTGACGTTAAGTTTAGTCTGAATTGATTCGGTAAAGTTAACGCCGCCGCCCTGGACAGTTCCAGTGACTACCACGTGCTTATCAAAAATACTGATATCCGAAGACAAGGAACCAAAGTCGATAATAAAGCTGGCGCTATCGCTGTTACTATCTATAGTAAACAGACGGCCGGAGGAGCTCAAAGTCGGCTCGATTAACACCGTTTCCAGACCGATAACCTGAGCCAGATTCAAATATGAGTCAACTATAGCCTTTGGGACGGCGACCACGAATAAGTCAATTGAATCCTCTGTTTGTTTAATGACATCGTAGTCTAAGTATAAATCTTCGAGAGGCAGTGATATATACTGTTCGGCTTCCAGTTCGACGGCTTCTTTTAACTCGCTGGGCTTAAGCTTAGGCAACTGAAGCGACCGCGTAAAGGTCCGGTAGGCCGGGATAGCTATAGCCACCCGTCGGGTGCTAATATCGCCAATCAGTTTGCTCTTAAACAGCTCGTGTGCCGCCTTGGCGATGATCTCGGGATGAACGACTACGCCGTCTAGCTGAGCCGATTTATCGAAGTTAATAAACCCGTATCCAAGAACTTTAGGCTTATGATTTTTGACGGTAGTGCCCGGTTGCAAGTTTGACAACTGCATGACTTTAAGCGAGCCATGACCAATGTCCAGCCCGAACAACGGTTTGTCATGGAAGAAGTTTGAGATTTTAGCGTTTTTCATGCGTTATTGCCCACCCAGGCTTGATCTATACATTTGCCTATAATTATAGCACTTATGTTTACCAACAGGGATACCTAGCTTGATAATAAAAGCCCCGGATTCATCCGGGGCTTTTTACTCTTAAAGCTTGGCGAGAATGTTTAGTTCAGGCTGTTCTTTTTGAATTGAGTCTGACCGGCAACTGTACCTTCGTAAGTCGCGATGAGCGTGTACTTAGCACAACTCTGATCGGCTGGTGAAGCACCTTCGCAGGCGGTATCGGTAGCGGTTAGAGGTACGTATGAGTACGACTTAGCAGCTGGAGTTGAAACAAACGGCGTTGTAGTAGCCTGGTTAGAGTTAGATGGGTCAACTAGAGCCGTTGGGTCTAGGCCTTTCATCTGACCGGTAATGAATGAAGCCGTGTTCATATCATCGCGGTTAGGGTAGTAACCGTTCTCGTTGTAAAACGCTTCGAGGTGAGTCTGGATTGAAGCCAGGTCCGTTTGGCGCTTACTGTTACGTGCCTTTGATTGAATACCACTGTAAGTCGTGATGACCAGTAGCGCTAAGATTCCGATAACTACGATGACGATCAAAAGTTCGACGATCGTGAAACCTTTATTATTCTTGTTTAGGGAGATCATGAGAGCCCACCCTCCTTGATTAATTGATTATTTTACTGTTTTTGATCTTCTAGCCAGAGTGTTACCACCTGATTAGAAAGTATCTGAGTATGATTATAGACATAAGCGCTATCTAGTCAACAGTTTAATTACATCCACCTCTGTGGGGTTACTTAGGTACCGATGTTTTTGGATAAGTTGGCGATTGGACCCATAACGCTGGCCGCGATCAAGCCCACGGCGCCGCCCAGGAAAATGATCATAACCGGCTCAATTATAGCTGCCAGGCCATCAATCAATACCGACACCTCCTCTTCGTAAAAATCGGCGATTTTAACTAAAACGGTATCGATTTGACCGGTTTCTTCGCCCACCAAAAGCATTTGAGCGACAATCGGTGGGAAGTGCTTGCTATGGCTGATTGGATCGCTTAGCGGCTTGCCGTTACGAACCTCTTCGGCGGCTTCTTTAAGCTCTTGCTCTATAACCTTATTGCCGAGCGCGGCACCTGTAACCTCGAGCGCGTCCAGCACGCTTACTCCGGAACCCATCAGGGAAGCGAATATTCGTGAAAAACGCGCGATCGCTACCTTAAGAATAATAGTTTTAACTACTGGTATTCGTAACAATAGATCATGTAGCTTGTACTTACCAACAGGGGTCTTAACGTATTTTATTAGATAAAATACACCAATCCCCAGAACTGCCATTATAAGGAGAAGATTAGGGACCTTATCTATAACAGGTATATGAGTTAGCCTGGCTATCGACGGTGACACGCAGAAGCTGCTGGCGTTAAGCAGAACCTGGGTGTAAACCGGCAATTTGGCGTCCGGCCCGCCCAACCCGACCAGGATTTTGCCAAGCTTAGGAACAATAAATAACATCACTCCAAAGAAGGCTACGACCGTAATGCTCAGGATTACTACCGGGTAGGCCATGGCGCCTTTTATCTTTTTACGGATTGAAGCGTCTTGTTCGACCTGGGTTGCTAAACGTTTTAAGATATCATCGAGGATACCGCCTTCTTCGCCGGCACGAACCATGTTTACGTAGACCTCGGAAAAGACATTTGGGTATTTGCCAAAAGCGTCCGCCAGGGGGGCGCCGCTTTCTATGTCTTTGGTGATACTGCTGAGAACTTCGTGCAGATAGGGGTTGCTGGCGTCATTCTGCAGGGCAGACATGGAGCGGGCCAGGGGCACGCCAGCCGAGATCATGGTCGACAACTGCCGGGTAAAAATAACCAGCTCGTTAAGCTTTACTTTCTTTTTGGGCCCAAAAAAGCCACTGGATTTGCCCTTGCTCTTACCGGCTTCGATTAAAACAGGATGTACGCCTTGTTTTCGTAGCATAGCCAGCAGCGCCTGTCGGTTGACCGCCTCGGCTGAGCCGGAGATCGTCTTACCTTCTTTGTTTGTCGCTTTGTATATAAAATGCATGGCTTTATTCCTGTAGCGTTACTCGTAGCACTTCTTCGATTGTGGTCTGGCCACGCAGGGCTTTTACGAAACCATCGAGCTGCATGGTTAACATGCCAGCTTCGATAGCGGCCTTTTCGATGCTTTCACTCGTACTGCCACCAACGATCATTTTTTGAACTTCGCCATTGTTTTCCAGTACTTCATAAATCCCGATGCGGCCCTTGTAGCCGGTGTGGTTACAGCGCTCGCAGCCATCTTCGTGAGCTTTCCAGAGGCGGCTTATGGTGGTAGCTGTGGTACCGAGCTGATTTGTAGGTGAATCTTTATCACTGGCCGCGCCAATACCGTCTTTAAGAGCGTTGGTCTCCAGTTCATGAATTTCCTTAATGCCACCATTTTTATCGAGGTGGAAAGTATCCTCCAGGTGCTTAAGTATGGTTGGATCCGGCGTGAACTGCTCGCGGCAGTCAACACACAGCCGTCTAACTAATCGCTGAGCGACTATAACCCGCACTGTACTGGCAATTAGGAAAGGTTCGACGCCCATATCCAATAGGCGTGGCAGGCAAGTAGCGGCGTTATTGGTGTGCAAGGTGCTAAAGACTAAGTGACCGGTTAGAGCGGCCTGAACGCCCAAGTCAGCCGTTTCTTTATCGCGAATTTCGCCGACCATTATTATGTTTGGATCCTGGCGCAATAGCGCCCTGAGGCCGTTGACGAACGTCATGCCAGCCAGATTATTAACCTGAACCTGGTTAGCTCCAACGACGTGGTATTCAATCGGATCTTCGACAGTCGAAATGTTTACGTTAGGTGAGTTAAGAGAGCTAAGCACGCTAAATAGAGTCGTTGATTTTCCCGAGCCCGTAGGGCCAGTAACCAGCACCATACCGTGAGGCTGAACAATAGCTTGCTGTAGCTCCGTTAAAGCCGTGCCCCAGAAACCAAGTTCAGTAAAATCGGCTGGCTTGGTCGTTTCGTTAAGAATTCGCATAACTACCTTTTCGCCGTCCAGGATTGGCAGCGTGGAAACACGCAGGGCATAGACTAGGCCGCTGATTTCGATCTTAAAACGACCGTCTTGAGGCGCCCTGTGCTCGTCAATTTTCAGGTTGCTGAGGATTTTAATGCGGCTAACCAGTGATCCGAGCATTTTGCGAGGCAGTTTGTTGGCTTCGCGTAACAGGCCGTCAATTCGATAGCGAACCACCACGAAGTCTTCGCGGGGCTCGATATGAATGTCGCTGGCGCCGGCTTTAACGCCGTATTCAATGATAATATTAACCGTTTGGGCGACCGGTGAGTCTTCGGCCAGATCACTCTCGTCAATCTCTTCGCTTTCGTCGTCGGCGTTTTCGTCGGTAATAACCTTTGTTAGCTCGCTACTGATGTTGCCGCGGTACTGGTCCAGCGCCGCTTGCAGTAGGCTGGTAGTCGTAATATGGACTTTTAAGCCGGTGCCAAGCTGTTTTTGTAAGAAGTTCAGCGCCTGAATGTCATCCGGATCCTGCATAGCGACTTGCTTGGTACCGTCTTCTCCCTCGTCGAAGACCACGGCGTTGTACTGTCTGGCGATCCGTTCCGGTAGTTGCTTAAGGATATCTAGTTTAATCTCGCGGGCGTTAAGCTCCACGAATGGTACTTCAATTTCGGCGGCATAAAGCTTGGTTAGCTCTTTCTCGGTCATAAGGTTATTCCTGATAACCAGATCCTGAAGCGGCTTTTTCTCTTTTTCCTCCTGCTCGCGCAGTTCGGTCAACTGTTCTTTGGTGAACGTACCATTTCTACTTAGTAGCTCCTCAACCAGGGAATCGGCTATACGCATCGCTTAGCCTCTGAGTTTGTACCGGTGTTCATAATTAAGTGCCCACACATTCTTGACTAATGATAGCAACATCGGTCAAAAAGCAGAAGCATTTTGTCTGTTAAATTATAATTGTTGCCGAGCCAGTTTTTTGTTCACCGCTTTTAGCCTATGTGGATAATATACACATTTTATACATGTTTTATGTGTATGCCCAAAAAGATACGGCAGTAAGATAGCACCAAAAGTGTGCTGGTAGTCAGGATAGTCTAATTGTTAAATATTTATTAAATTTGGCGATTTAATAAGCTGTAGCAATTTCCACTAAGATATTGGCTGGTTATAGTGGTAAAATATTAACAGATAACATACCCCAGGAGGTTAACATGGCAGACGTTAAAGACATCAAAGCGGCAAAGCCACTAAAACCAGCTAAAGAAGCCAAAGACAACGCCAAAGCTACGGCCGCGGCTACCGAAGGCAAGAGCAAGGCGCTGAGTCTGGCTCTGGAAACCATCGAGAAACAGTTTGGTAAAGGTTCAATCATGAAAATGGGCGAGGCCAGTGGCAATGCCAGCGTCGAATGCACCCCCAGCGGTAGCTTATCGCTCGACCTAGCTCTTGGCGGTGGTATTCCCCGCGGCCGAATCGTAGAAGTCTATGGTCCGGAATCATCAGGCAAGACCACGCTTACTTTGCACGCCATCGCCGAAATCCAAAAAACCGGCGGCACGGCGGCCTTTATTGACGCCGAGCATGCTCTTGACCCGTCATACGCCAAGCGTATCGGCGTCGATGTCGAAAACTTGCTACTCAGTCAGCCAGATAATGGCGAGCAAGCACTAGAAATCGTCGAGACTTTGGTCCGTTCCAACGCCGTTGATCTGATCGTCGTTGACTCCGTAGCCGCTCTAGTACCACGAGCCGAAATCGAAGGCGACATGGGCGACAGTCATATGGGCCTTCAGGCTCGTTTAATGAGCCAGGCACTGCGTAAACTCACTGGCGTGATTAGCCGTTCTAATGTCACGGTCATCTTCATTAACCAGATCCGCATGAAGATCGGCGTTATGTTTGGCAATCCCGAAACTACCACTGGTGGTAACGCCCTCAAGTTCTACGCCTCGGTCCGTATGGATATCCGTCGCATTGGTCAAATCAAGCAAGGCGAAGAAATTATCGGTAACCGTACGCGTGTAAAGGTCGTTAAAAACAAGATCGCGCCGCCATTCCGTCAGGCCGAGTTCGATATTATGTACAACCAAGGTATTTCCAAGAGCGGCGACATCCTGGACTTAGCCGTCGAACGAGATATAGTCGAAAAAGCCGGCGCCTGGTACGCTTACAACGAATCCAAAATCGGTCAGGGTCGCGAAGCCTCCAAGAAGTACCTGGAAGACAACCCAAAAGTCCTGGAAGAAATCGCAAACAAAGTCCGTGCCTCGGAAGCCGCCAAAAAAGACTAAAAGCAAGGACTTAATCAATATGGGGAGATAAATCCATGGCAGAAAGAGCAGAAGGATTAGC
>CAZQPT010000006.1:18866-27179 GCA_964595295.1 uncultured Candidatus Saccharibacteria bacterium
TTTAGTGGGTGTAAACCCAGCCCGAGAGGCTTAAATTTGTAGTGAAGATCACAGCAATAAAAGCACAGGTTAAAAGAGCAGGCCGTTACTCGGTTTTTGTCGACGACAAATACAGTTTTTCGCTGAGCGACACGGCGTTGCTGGACAGCAAGTTAGTGACCGGACAAGAGTTAACAGACAAAGATCTACGAGGCTATAAGCAATTATCAGATGACGACAAGGTTTATAACAAGACAATTGGTTTTATTGCTTTGCGACCGCGCTCACGTTGGGAAATCCAGTTTTACCTAGAGCGCAAAAAGGCCCCCGCCCCTCTTATCGAATCAATACTTAACAAGTTAAGTATAATTGGTTTGATTGATGATCGTAAGTATGCCCAAGCCTTTGTTAATGACAGGCGTTTGCTGCGCCCTACTTCACGTCGCAAAATGATGATGGAATTAAAAAAAAGACGTGTCTCGGAAGACATTATTAATCAGGTACTGGGTAGCGAACCGGAGCACGAAACTTTCGCTCTGCAAGAAGTTATCACCCGCAAGCGCCGCCAAACAAAATACCAGGACGACACCAAGCTCATGCAGTATTTAGCCGGCCAAGGCTTTGGCTACGGCGATATCAAGGCGGCTTTGCGAAAGACAGACGAAGATTACTAAGCGGCGGTTGCTGGCGCGGCGACCGGCGCTTTTTTTGTTAATTCGTTAATAATCACCCGCTTTGGGGTTATCTCGTTTATTTGGGTCCGGTCGACGCTCAGCGAACCGCCGGTAAAGTTCTTTAGTATGGACTGAGATACATAGACTTTTTGGACGAACATAGTCTCCATTTCGGTCGCGTAATCGCTTACTTTGCCGACCTTTTCTTTACTGATTGTCTCGACTGGCTTGCCAATAAGTTCAAAGTTAAGCTCGATAATATCTTTAAGTCGGACTAACTCTTCTGCTTCGACCAGTACGTCGTGATCATTAACGACGTAACCTTTGGGCATAATATCGCGGATGTCCTGATATAGCAGTATTAGTTCGCGCTTATCAAAACTATCCTGGCAATAGAAACCTTCGATTTTAAGATTATCGGGGTTGAATATGGGCGCCACGACAACGGCAATTGGCGCGCCAGTTCTTAAAGACAGAACTGATTTATTTATGAGGTTGGCGCTTAGTTGAAGCATGGCTTTAGTATAACTCTGCCAGCTCAAAACAACACCAAAATTATTCTCAATATAGTGATTTATTAACTAATTTAATATTTGAGACATCTTCATTATGCTACTGCTTGCCGTGTCCATAGTGGCGGCCTACAATCCTGCCTACTATGCGGCGGATACAACGATTCATGCGGACAGCAATCACAGTTTTTGTGCTCTGTGGTTTGGTAGTGGCGTGTCGTGTAGTCCCTGTACAGGCTGATACGGCAACCACACCCTCCCTCGTGGTCAGCCAACTCAAAATCTCCAGTAGCGATGGTCAGTTCGTGACGCTCTTCAACACGACCAGTACCACTCTGGATATGAGCAAGTATCAGCTGGAGTACTTCAACAACTATGATCTGAGTAAGGCGACAAGTAGCAGGCTTATCGCGCTCTCGGGCATGGTTCCGCCGCATAGTTATTACATGGTTAACGATAGCGCTCTTCTGCTCTGCTACAAACTGTCAATTAATTCGGTTTCATTGGGCTTTTCCAGCACGGCTGGCCTGGTTCAAGTGCTGGCTTTGCAGCAATCCAGTCCTGGCGGCTCAGTCGGATCGGTTATGCAGGATTACGTGGGCTGGTCAAAAACCGCCGCCAATGGCGCACAAACGCTACCAACAAATACTGGCGCGTTTTTGCAGCGTCAACCGTTAGATAGCCAGAATAATCCCACTATTGTTTTGCCTGGAACTGGGTCGTGGCTTCAGGTTCAGCGTAGCAGTAGCGACGCCTGCGGACTTGTAACCGCCTCTGCCACGCCTACTGCTATCCAAACTGGCCTCAGCCTACTACTGCCGGCAACCGAGCCGCCAGCCACAATCGTAAGCCTTGATAACCTTGGGACGGACACCGTGCCCGCTCAGTCAACCGCGAGTTTACCGGCCGACGATATTGGTTTAATGGCACCTCAAGTCACAGAACTGTTGCCTAACCCAAGCGGTACTGGCAACGACGCGACTGACGAATTCATAGAATTGTATAACCCTAACAATGCCAGCTTTGACTTAACCGGGTTTGCCTTACAGACCGGTATAACGAGTCTGCATAGCTATGTTTTCCCCGCTGGCACCAGCCTACCAGCTAAAACTTTCGTGTCTTACTACGCCGAAACGACCGGCTTGAGCCTGAGTAATACCAGCGGCCAAGTTAAGCTACTCGATCCATTCGGAAACCCGATTGCCGTGACAGAGCCCTACTCCGCCGCCAAAGACGGGCAAAGCTGGGCCTTAGCTAGCGGTAAGTGGTACTGGTCGACATCACCTACCACCAACGCCGCCAACATCATAAAACAGCCTATCAGCAAAAAAGCCCAAGCGGCCGCCGCGAAAAGCAAAGCCACGGCCGCTGCCGGTAAAGTCAAAGCCGCCAAAACATCTAAGCCAGTCAAGACCACGGCCCTGGCCGGTAGTATTCAGGACAAGCCTGCCAAAACGCCAATTCATCCGTGGACACTTGCTCTGGTGGCCTGCCTCGCGCTACTATACGGAGCATATGAGTACCGCGCGGACATGGCAAACCGAATCTTCCAGCTTAAACGCTACCTTAGAGCTCGCCGAACAGATCGGAGCTAGACTTAAAGGCGGCGAGGCCATTGAGCTGATCAGTGACTTAGGCGGCGGCAAGACTACATTTGTTCGGGGTTTAGCTAAGGGCATGGGTAGTTCAGACAACGTACGCAGCCCAAGTTTTACGTTGAGCAACCAATACGGTGCTGGCGACAAAACTCTATATCACTTCGATTTTTACCGCCTGGAAGAACCTGGAATTATGCGCCAGGAACTGGCAGAGCTACTGACCGACCCACAAGCCGTAGTCGCGGTCGAGTGGGCCGATATTATCGAAGATATATTACCTGCCGATCGTTTAAGCGTCAAAATCACGGCCAACCAAGAAAACAGCCGAATATTATTGTTCACGTATAGTGAAAATTTAAACTACCTTATCCCCACTAATACTTAACACGTTAACCATTATGCTTACATTAACTATCCGTACCGACAATCCAGAAGCCGAACTAGGCTTATTTAAAGATAACAAACAACTCGCCTACTTAACGTGGCAGGCCCATCGAGAACTGGCTGAGACCATTCATAAACAGATCAAAATTATGTTAGACGGCCAAGATAAAGGACTAGCTGATATCCAGGCTATCGCGGTTTACGAAGGGCCGGGCAGTTTTACGGGCTTGAGAATTGGTATCAGTGTTGCCAACGCCTTGGCTGATAGCCTAAAAATCCCGATTATTGCCAAGACTGGCGATGATTGGATAGACAAATGCCTGCAGGCTATAAAAAACGGCCACAGCAGCCAGATTGTAGTGCCAGAGTATGGAGCCTTGCCAAACATTACGGCTCCGCGTAAGTAGAACCCCCTAATCGGGGTTGACTTATAACCGATTACGTTTATAATTTTTACTACGAAAGTCAATATAAAAAACGAACGCCTAGACTAAAAAATCATGATTCTTCAAAAGCAATATCATATCGATGCTCTCAACGTAATACTAAGTCCTTCGTGGCTTAGTGGCCTTTTAGCCGTAATAGCGGGGCTGATTGTTACGGGGGGCGTGATATTAGCTTTTACTGCTAATAATAGCCAGGTTCAGCAACAAATACTGGTCTGGCAAAAAACAACGACCCCCTCTTCTGAGCCGGCTTTAACTACACCGGACGAAGTCCTGCAGGAGAATGATAAGCCAACCATACAAGGTAGCTGGCCTCTGTTAATATTTTGGTCGGCGCTGGGCTTAGTCGTTTACGTGATCGCCATGTTTATTACAAAATCGATTAAGGACGCCGAAGCGTTCAGAGAGTCCTTGGATTACGTGCACGCCGATAAACACGTCATGTTGCAAGGCGCGGCCATTCACATTGCTCTCCGGTTGGCCATCATTGGTCTTTGGATACTGTTCACGGTAATGTTTATTAAATTGATAATACCGTATTGCATTACTACTGCTCATGCCAGCGCCGGAGATATTATCAGTCCGCACGGTATAGCCTATGCCCTAGCATCGTTTTTAGTTATCGTGCTTAGCGTTCATCTGCACGCTGTTTTTATGCGCTTAACTTTTGGCAAAGCCAGAGTATTATCCAATATCAACGAACTATAAGGACGCGTATATTGACCAGTCGGGACATAACGGCGTATATTTAAGACAGGAATACTGCGCGTCAGCGCATAAGTACCTCCGTTGCAACACAATAACTCAATAATAATTCGATTTTCAGAACAGTTTGGTGGCAGACTAGAGAAGTGATAGCGACGTCTGGAGCGTTACTGTTCTAAAGCACATTTATAGAAAGGACCCAGCATGACCGCGATACTACTTGCTATTGTCTTTGGGCTTGCCGGCTTTGGCGCCAGCACCGTTATAACAAAAAAACGCATGGGGTCAGCCGAGCAAAAAGCCGAAAAAGAGCTCGAAAAGGCAAAAAAAGAAGCCGCTAAGTTAATGGATCAGGCCCGCGAAGAATCTAATAAAGCCGTTGACGAAACCCGTAAGGAAGAGCACGCGAGGCGCAAAGAGCTAAAAGATCTTGAACAACGATTAGTTACCAGGGAAGAAAACCTCGATCGCAAATTAGACGAACTCGATAAGCGCAACGAATCACTCCGCAAAGGCGAAGATGAAGTCGAACAGCTCAAGAACGAGATCCGGGAAATCCGCACCAAACAGCAGGATAAGCTCGAAAAAATAGCCAAGCTTAGCAAAACCGAGGCTGCCGAGAAGCTCATGCAAATGACCGAACGTGACATCAAGAATGACATGATTGGTTTAATTAATAAGTTGCAGAACGAAGCTCGTGAAAACGCCGACGAACAAGCCGCTTTAATCATAACTACGGCCATGGAACGTATGGCCTCAGAAGTAACTGCCGAGCGAACCATCAGCAGCCTTAAACTGACAGACGAAGAAATGAAAGGTCGTATTATTGGTAAAGAAGGCCGTAATATTCAAGCCCTGCAACGGGCTACTGGAGTAGATATCATGGTTGATGATACTCCGGGCTACGTCGTGCTTAGTAGTTTCGATCCGATTCGCCGCGAAGTCGCCAGGGTAACTATGGAAATGCTCATGAAAGACGGTCGTATCCACCCAGGCCGCATTGAGGAAGTTGTCGAAAAGGCCCAAAAGCATGTCCAAAAAGAAGTAGTTCGTGCTGGCGAAGACGCTGCCCGTGAAGTCGGCGTAATCGGTATTCCAAAAGAAATTCTGCAGTTACTAGGCGAGCTTAAATACCGTACTAGTTTTGGCCAGAACGTATTGAAACACTCAACCGAAATGGCTCATATAGCCGGTGTTATCGCCGAAGAAATTGGCGCTGACGTTAAAATTGCCAAGTACTCTGCCCTGGTCCACGATTTGGGTAAAGCGCTCAGTCACAAAGTTGAAGGCAAGCATCACCATATATCAGGCGAAATATTACGCAAGTACGGCGCTCCGGAGGCTGTCGCTTTAGCAGCCGAACAGCATCATGATGACGTTGAGGCCACCAGTGTCGAAGCCCTGATAATCCGAACCGTCGATGCTATTAGTGCTTCCCGACCGGGCGCCCGTAATATCTCAGCCGAAAACTTCGGTGATCGTATGCGTGAGTTGGAAAACGTAGCCAACGGCTTCCCGGGAATCGAAAAGTCCTACGCCATTAGCGCCGGACGCGAAGTTCGGGTATTTGTTAGGCCACAACAAATTGATGACCTGAGCGCTATTAAGCTAGCCCGCGATATTGCCACGAAGATCGAGTCCACAATGCAGTACCCGGGAACTATCAAAGTAAACGTAATACGCGAAACTCGCGCTATCGAGTTTGCCAAGTAGATGAGACATTTCTTTCTAGTTAAAATACGCTTAAGCACCTACTTCTGGATGTTTTTCGTACTTTACTTGTTACTGTCCAAAGTCCTGCCCAACTACACTTTTGATTCCGGCACGCTCGCGCTGTTCTCTGTCAACTCGTTCTTATATGGTTTTTATATCTCGCCAATACTAGGTGCTCAAAAAGCCAGAATTGAAGATCTACACCGAATAGTCAGAGCCGAAGCCAACGCCCTGTTCAGCCTGGTACTGCACCTAAAAAAATTACCTAAAGGTTTAAGAAATGACATGCAGGCCCTGGTTGTTAGTTACATCCACGCCAAGCTACGGCAAAAAAAGAATGGCGGCGAAAAAGAATACGAGAACCTTATTTCATTTTGCATCGAGTATAAAGGGGATCAACAAGACCAGGTCGATAAGGCCCTGGAAAGTCTGATCATGAACCAGCAAAATCGTACCAATTTTGCCATGCAGTTAGCTGCCAAAGTATTCGCTAACGAGTGGCAGATCATGGCTATTTTGTTTTCGATTACGCTTGGCTTTATACTTACGATTCACATAAGTAGCGCGCCGATATTTATAGTTATTCAGGCGTTACTTTGCACCGCTTTAACTATGCTAATCGTGATTTTGGTAAAGCTAAATACCTTAACTCACAAAAAAGCCAAGCAAATGTGGGATCCTCTAAAAAAACTGGTCGATACGAACTTCTATCGGATCGACTAGAAATATGGCTAAGGAAATCGAAGCTAAATTTCTAAATGTTGAGCATGACTTAGTTAGGCAAAAGCTGCGCTCAGCCGGAGCTCGACTTGAGGAGCCAATGCGATTAATGAGACGCGCGATGTTTGATTACCCTGACGGCCGTTTACAAAAAGACAACTGGGGAAGGTTGCGAGTAAGAGACGAAGGTGATAAGGTAACGCTTGCCTATAAACAGGGCGGTGAAGCTGAATATTCTGATGAGCACGAGACTACTGTCGGTTCTTACGACGAGACGATCGCCATATTGAAAGCCGTTGGGTTTAAGCAATACAGCTTTCAGGAGTCAAAGCGTGAAAGCTGGAAGTATAAAGACGTAGAAGTGGTGCTCGATGAATGGCCATTTTTGAAGCCATACATCGAGATAGAAGGACCAACGGAGGATGATATTAAGCAGTGCGCCAAAGACTTGGGCTTTCCCTGGGATGACGCGGCTTTTGGAAACGTCGATACTGCTTATCGTCTTGATTACCCTGGAATGCGAAGCAACGAAACAGTCGGCGCAATCGCTGAGCTTAGTTTCAGTATGGCAATGCCAGACTGGTTAGTTAAAAGGCTACAATCATGAATATTTTGTATGTAGGTGACGTTATGGGCGAGGTAGGCATACGGCTAATAGAGCAGATAATTCCAAAACTCAGAAACGAAAAGCAGATAGATTTGGTTATCGCTCAGGCCGAAAACACCACCGATGGACGGGGAATTACTCAAGTTGATTTTCAGCGACTGCGTCGGGCCGGAGTAGACTTTTGTACTGGAGGTAACTGGAGCTTATATAGAAACGATATAGTTCCGGCCATGAATGACGTAAACCAAGGAATAATCCGCCCGGCGAACTACCCGGAGGGCACGCCAGGCAAGGGCTATAAGTACGCCCGAACAAAAAAAGGCGACGTTTTGGTTATCAGTTTGTTGGGCCATATTGTTGGTAAAGACTCCGATAAGCCTACGGATAATCCGCTGCAAGTTATTGATCAAATTTTGGAAAGTCAGAAAGATGTTCCCAAAGTTGGCTCTGTTGTTAACTTTCACGGTGACTACTCGAGCGAAAAAGTTGTAATTGGCCACTACCTTGATGGCCGGGTAACTGCCATAGTCGGCGATCACTGGCATGTTCCTACAGCCGACGCACGGGTACTCCCAGGAGGTACAGCCCATATTAGTGACGTTGGTATGTGCGGAGCGCTTAATGCCTCGCTGGGGGTAACCTACGCCAGTGTTATCCCACGCTGGAGAGACTCTAAGCAGACCCGCAATGTCCTGGAGTCAGATGGTCAAAAGCAGTTTAACGCGGTAGTAGTTAGCTCAAATGAGCAGGGTTTAGCCAACAGCATTGAGCAGATTCGTATAATCAGCTAACCCCGACTAGTGTTTTACCCTGTTCTAATGTATAATCAACCTCTGTAATTGTATGATTACGGGGTGTGGCGCAGTTGGTAGCGCGGACGGTTTGGGACCGTCAGGTCGAAGGTTCGAGTCCTTTCACCCCGACCAAAGAAAGAGTCCACGTTTATGTGGGCTTTTTCTTTGGTTTAGATAAGAC
>CAZQPT010000007.1:0-7639 GCA_964595295.1 uncultured Candidatus Saccharibacteria bacterium
ATTACCCAAAAAATAAACCAAGTGTAAAACCAGAGCGCGGCGATTGTAAGTATGGCCATTGTTAGCGCGCGTAAGACTTTGGCCCTGACGAGTTTGTCGAGTCCGGACTTTATAAAGATGTACGAAGCGCTAAGGCCGGCTATTCCAAGCGCTAAAATTGGCACGCCAAGGAATACGAAAACAGCGCCGGTCAAGTCACCGTCACCGCAGTTAGAGGCCGCCGGATTCTTGCCGCAGGTTAGATACCCGACATATGGGATTAAATAATAGGGAAATACGAGTAGCGCGAAAAGTAAGCCTCCCAAGGCAATTACAAAAAATACGTTATTCGCTTTTCTTTTAAATGGCAGGTGAATTCGCTTCATAGTCTCAATTGTACAGGGCCTTAACGGTTACGCAATCAAACCGCTAATGGTATAGTTAGGTAAATGATTAAAAAACACTCCGACGATCCCAATGTTGCCCTGGCCGCGCAGCAGGCATTGAACATTATCAAATTAGTTCTAGCCAAGGTACCAGTTGCCGAAACTTACGATTACGGTGGACACGACCTTAGGCTTGGTGAGTATGACGTTTGCGCCAGATGCGCGAGCTCGATCGCCGAAGCCCAGCAAGCCACCAAAGCCCTACTCATGAACAGCGACAAAATCGACGACCCAGTCGTTAAAGAGCACCTGGAATTAGCCGCGAAATTATTCGATCTGGAAGCTCAAATCGCCGTTATCCGCGCTGAATTCCATAACGGCCATGGAACCGAAGAAATACTTAATACCATCCAGGGCTTTGAATATGATCGAAAAATCCATGACGAATATGGACATAACCACCAGCAGGAGTCATAAATAATGGATACCAACACCCGCGTTCAAAACCACCTGGATAATCTTCGCAAACTAATAACTCCGACTGGCTTGTTTTTGGCCTCCTCACAGAACGTCGAGACCGGCTACGATAAAGCCTGGATCAGAGATAACGTTTACGAAGCTCTGGCTTTCGAATATGCCGGCGAATGGGACGTTGTCGCCAAAACTTACCATACTTTGTTAGACATATTCGACAAACATATCGATAAAATCAACTGGGCAACCACCAATAAGCCTTTTGAGAGCTGGCAGTTCATTCATGCACGCTACAACCCCGAAACCCTCGAAGAATTTTGGGAATCCTGGGGCAACAAGCAACACGATGCCGTTGGCGCCGTATTATTCAAGTTAGCCGACTTCGAGGCCAAGGGCAAAAGCGTTTTGCGCGACGACAAGGACCGCAAAACCGTCCAAACCTTGATTCATTACATCTGCAACGTCGAGTACTGGCATGATGCCGACTCCGGTATGTGGGAAGAGGCCGAGGAAGTCCACGCCAGCTCGATTGGTGCCGTACTAGCCGGTCTCAAGAAGTGGAAAGAGGTTGGCGGCATGGAAGTCGACCAGGACGCTATCGATCGCGGGCAAGCGGCACTTGACGCTCTACTGCCTAGAGAATCCGAGTCCAAATTCACCGATCTGGCGTTAATATCACTTATATACCCCTACAATGTCGTAAATCACGATATGGCCGGTCAAATAGTTGAGAATCTGGTCTATCATCTAGCCAAAGATAAAGGTGTTATGCGCTATAAATTTGACGCCTATTACAACAAAAACGTCGATGGCTATTCCGAAGAAGCCGAGTGGTGTTTTGGCCTGTCGTGGCTGGCTATCGCCTATAAACAGCTTGGCGATGACCAAAAAGCCCACGAATACCTGGAAAAGGCTACCGCCTCAGTTACTAAAGATGGCAAAATTCCCGAACTTTATTTTTCTAACTCCGATAAAGCCAACGAAAACACGCCGCTTGGCTGGTCCGAGAGCATGTACGTCGTCGCTCTAAGCGTAGTCGCGGACCACCACGAATAAAATTCAGATACCTCTGTGATGGTAATATAGGTCTATGCCTAGGCCTGAAATTCCATTGCTGCCTTATGACAGCGTTAAAAGTGAGCTAGGCTTTGCCACGTGGTTTAATCTGCAAACTTTTATGTATGAGACCGCCGAACCAACCAATGTCCGTAGAAGAGTCAGACAAACTCTTGTCAGGGTTCACGCTCGAGCAACCGAAAGGTTTAAGGATCCGACCGAAATCGAGTACGACTACGAACGACCGTTTCTATACGACTCAAGTACCGGCGAGGCTTTTGAGGGCGGCTTCCCGGAAGCAGATTCCTCAGATGTAACAATAGCGCTGGATACGCTTCATGGCTTTGTCGCTATCCAGGCGTTTAAGAAAGAGTTCAACGCCCGCGATACGAGCAAACAGCGTGCCTATTACGCAGGCGTAAATCCGTCTACCAGAGACGCTATAACCCAATTTATAAATAGTTTCGTGGAAGCACCGCAAGCCTGTTAGACATAAAGGCGCTTGCTGACAAAGCTTGCTATAATGACGGTATGAATACAACACAACTCTCACCCTACTTACATTTTAATGGCAACTGCGAAGAGGCCATGAACTTCTATCAGAGCGTTCTTGGTGGCGATCTGGAAATCAACCGATTCGGCGACTATGCCAGCCCCGACATGCCCGTCTCCGAAGACCAAAAAGACAGCGTTATGCACTCGACTCTAAAGACTGATGAATTTAGCTTTATGGCCAGTGATGGCATGCGTGACCACGCGCTTGCTATAGGCGAAAACGTCAGCATTTCAATCGCCGGCACGGATGAAGCTAAGCATACAGGATACTTCAATGGCCTAAGCGCTGGGGGCAAGCTTACTATGCCGCTATCAAAGCAGGTCTGGGGCGATGTCTTTGGCATGTTCACAGATAAATTCGGCATCCACTGGATGGTTAACATCAGCGCCACTCCCACAGCTTAAATCGCCTCCAAAGAGCTTGTGTTTATTATAATATTATTATATTGTTGCTTTTTTTAATTGTCCCTAGTATACTCACTGTAAATCAGTAAGTTTTATTACGTTTCAAGGGAGAATCATGAAAAAATATTTACTAGGCCTGCTTGTTGTTCCACTACTTGGAGCAATGTTAATGAGTGGCCCGAAAGCTTTCGCGGCTGTCAACGATCAAGGGCAGTCAAATTTTACTGCTAATCAAGGTTGTGACGAATTCGAGGACAATCAGGACGAATGTCCCGCCCCTACTGATCCTTGCGTTGCGGACCCGACGCTTCCGGAGTGTGTACCAGTTGATCCTTGCTTAACGGATCCTACGCTACCGGCATGCGTACCCGTTGACCCATGCGTGGTTGACTCTACGCTGCCAGAGTGTTTGCCAGTAGGCCCATTTGATGACGGTGACGGCGTACCAGCTGAAGTCGAAGATTCATCAGTTGCAGCTGATGGCACACCTATCCCAGGTGATGATAATAACTTTGACGGCATTGCCGACAGCCTCCAGAGCGGCGTAACTACATTGCCAAACCCTAACGACCAAGTAGCACCAGGTAGCTTCGTTACTATTGAAGTTTTGCCAACCACTCTAACATTTACCGGTTTTTCACAGGTGATCTGGAATATTACTTCCTTTAGCCCAGTCGCGCCTGCCGACCTAGAAGGTGGCGTTCCAGCCAATCAGACATTCCCAGTTGGAATGTTTAATCTATCATTGGCTGGCATCCCTGAAGTTAGTCAGCTTTACACCATCCTCCAGAGTCTTTGTCTGCCTGAAGCCCTGCCACTTGAAGGTATAGATTGCGCTACCGCGACACAAATCCTCAGTGAGCTAAGCACAGTTCAAGTCCGACTACTATTTGACCGAGTAATTGATCATTCCAGCTGGACCGTTCAGCAGTACATCAATGGTGCCTACGTTGACTACGCGGCTACTGTTGAAGATTTAGACATTGGTTTCTTGCGTACGACTATTACCTGGACATTGGTTGACGGTGGTACAGGCGATCAGGACGGCGTTATGAACGCTTCCATCAATGATCCAATCGGTCCGACAGTTAAAGCCGCTGTGGTTGTTACTCCAGGACCAGGAACCGGAACAGGCGGCACAGGCGCTGGTGGCGCTCAAACCCAAACTACCGCTACTACCGTCGCGTCTGTAACTACAGCAGCAACACAGGCTAACGCTGTTACATCAGCCGCTACTGCTGCTAAATCTGACGAGTTAGCTAACACTGGCACGAGCCCGTTAGCGGTCCTGTTCGCAGTCCTACTGATACTTGCTACTATCTACGTTGCTCGCTCTAAGCAAACAGCTTAGTATTAGCAATATGACCAACTTAGGGTGGCCCAAAAATAGCAACCTCCGGAAGATTAACCGGGGGTTGCTTATTTTATGTCTACTTCTTAACGGCTACGTGCTGCTGGCACCTTTATTTCCGAGCGTGCAATACGTGGTTGATACTAATATTACTAAACCGGTTCACGTTAACGCCAGCAGCCATTCTAGTCTGTCCGCCATAGATCGAAGCGGTAATCGGGTCATCATACCCAGCCTCCAGCTAGAGGAGACAATTTACGAGGGCCCGGACGCCCGGACCCTAAACCAGGGCATTTGGCATCGCCCGGCCTCCAGCACGCCCGACAGAGGCAGTAACACTGTCCTGGCTGGCCATCGTTTTACCTATGCCGGACCGCCACCTTTTTATCGCCTGGACAAGTTAAACTTGGGTGATCAGGTAATCGTAGTCTACTCTCATAAAATATACAGGTACCGCGTACAGACCAGACAAACTGTATCACCGACTACTCTTGCCGTGGAGAGCCCTAGCAGTAAGCCCGAACTAACCCTGTACACCTGCACGCCTTTGTGGAGCTTCACCGATCGACTAGTTTTTAAAGCTTCGCTGGAGGAAAAACTATGAACGAACGCAAGCGTTTTATATTTTTAATTATATTGTTGGCTGCCAGCATAAGTCTGTTAATTTTCGTCACTCATCGGATTGATGGAACTTTTATAAAACAATTTTAGGCTACGTATATCTGATATGCTTAGCCAGGGAGGATAAATTTTATTTATAGGCATGAGTCGACTCCTCGTTTAGAGCAAGTTTATAATCCGGCAGAAACCGTTAGGATCGTTTTGGATCCAAGCGTGGCTGATCGTGTTGGTACCGTTAATTTTTACTCGCCTGAGTTTAATGCCTGGGTTCAAAAAAGGGGTCTGGCAGATCCGGAAAATTTCCCTTTGGAGATACGCCTACAAAACCGTTCTCCTCTTGATAGCGATGAATCCGGACCGATTACTAATGCTTCGTTTCAGGAAGCTACTGACCAATCGGTAATAAATCTGTACGTTGGCCATCGCTTAAAATACTTCGATCGTATGAGTTCTGAGTATGATGCTACGACGCGCGAACAAACCTTCAATAAAGCCCTCAACTCGGCCTTAGCGCACGAACTCGAGCATTACATAGAAGTTGCTAACGGTAGTCTAATGCAAGGCTTTAAGCTGGAATACATTCTTCAGGGTTTAATCGACTTTTCGCTCCATTCATATGATAAAACGCCCAAAACCGACGAGCAGCTGAGGGCAGAAATTGCTTCGTTAACAAAAAGCTATAATTCGAAGAATACCTACGATCTATATTTGGCCCAGCCCCACGAAATCCGGGCCAGGGAAGCCAGCATGCTTTACTCGGCCAACAATAATTCTATGCTATATATAACGCTGAATCCTTAATATTTCATGCTTATGCTTGTGATTGCAAAGCAATGAATAGATAATGAGCGCAAGGAGTTTTATGAATACAGCGCGCAGGCCAGAAAGAGCAGGAGCATACTATGCCTATTCACGAAATTAGAGTTACCCAAGCCGATGACCCGTTGGCTGAACATGCTGCCCGTCAAGCCGAGCATATCGGCGCCGGGGAAGTCGCTCTTCAGACTACAAAAGTTTATTACTTGGAGGGCGCGACTGATGACGAAGCAGAAGCACTGTCCCAAAGCCTACTAGCGGATCCAGCTACCCAGAGCTATGGGCTCGGACCAAGACAAGATTGGGACAATCAGCGACGGGTTGAAGTCGCGCCACTGCCGGGCGTCATGAACACCGATGTTGAAGCCATTACTCACGCCGCTTCAATCTTAGGTATTAAGCCCGTGGCCATACAATCAGGAACGGAATACGAGTTCTCGCCAACCGATTCACTCCCTACAATTAAGCGAATAACCGGTGAACTGCTGGTAAATAAAACCGTTGAGCAGGTTAGAACCGCCTCTCCTGAAACGCTGGTGATTGCCGGCCGTCCGGCGCCGATTGAGGTTATTCCGATCCGAAACTTGGATGACGACCAGCTTATAGCTTTATCAAAAGATCGTAAACTAGCTCTGAGCCTCGCCGAAATGAAAGCCATCCAGGGCAAGGCCCACAAAGAAGGCCGGGATTTGCGTGATGGCGAATACGAGTACCTGGCCGCGGCCTGGAGCGAGCACTGTGGCCACAAAACTTTCAACGCCAAAATCAATAAAAATGGACAGCTAAAAGAGACCTTTTTCTCGCGTATTAAAGAGGCCTCCAGACCGTATTTTAAGGAACGGGGCATACTGTCTGCCTTTCATGACAACTCGGGTGTCTGGAAGTTTTTTGATAAAATGGCGCTCTGCATTAAGCTGGAAACGCATAACAGCCCGATGAACCTTGAACCTTATGGCGGCTCGGCTACCGGCACTGGCGGCGTGCTGCGCGATATCCTGGCAACCGGAAAGGTCGCCAAAGCGATTAACTCAATGCACATGCTGTTCCTGGCTCCGCTTAATTATTTGAAGAAAGACGTGCCGCCAGGTTGCCATACTCCAAATTATCTATTAACCCGTGGCGTGGCCGGCGTTGGCGATTACGGAAATCGTATGGGCATACCTACCAACAACGGCTCTTTCCACGTCCATCCAAATTACCGCGGCAAGTCCTCGGTTCTAGTTGGCTCGATGGGAATTATGCCTGAGGTAAACGCCGAAAAAGGCGTGCCCGAGTATGGCGATCTCGTTATCGCGGCTGGTGGTCGAACTGGCCGTGATGGTATTCACGGCGCTACCTTCTCCTCGGAAAGTGCCGATTCTAACACCGCCACGCTGCACTCTGGCGCCGTTCAAATTGGCGACCCAATAACCGAGAAAAAGGTTTTTGACGCGCTACTGGAAGCCAGCGAACGTGGCTTAATCCGGGCCGTCACGGACTGTGGCGCGGCCGGGTTCGCCTCGGCAATTGGCGAAATTGGCGAAGACATTGGCGTGACTGTTGATCTGGCTAAAGCGCCGCTAAAATATCCTGGCTTATCACCATGGGAAATCTTCTTAAGCGAATCGCAGGAGCGTATGGTTATGGCCGTAGCTTCGGAAAATCAGGCAGAGCTTATGGAGATTTTTGCCAAGCACGACTCCGAAGCCACGATGCTGGGAACTTTTGGAACTGACGGCGACGAAGCCAGGCTTAAAGTACTGTACGACGGCGAAACTTTAATTGATCTCGATTACGAATTCATAAAAGACGGCATACCAAATGACCCTCTGGAAGCTGGGTTCGTAAAACAAAAACTTGCTCCGGAGCAGGCTAAAGACCTCGACTGGCAAGCCAAGTTCGAGGGCGTATTATCCCATGGCGACGTCTGTTCCAAAGAGCCAATCGTCAGACAATACGATCACGAAGTTCAGGGCACCAGCGCCATGAAATCTTATGGTGGCGTGCACGGAGATGG
>CAZQPT010000007.1:7739-12405 GCA_964595295.1 uncultured Candidatus Saccharibacteria bacterium
GACTGCGGCGCCGATCTAACCCTCCTCAAGCATAGTTCCGAAACCGCGTCAGCAAATCAAATGCTATTTAATGAAACAGCGGGCTGCTTCGTCGTAGAAGTCGCGAATGACGCAGAGGCTCAGCGCCTTTTTGGCGACACTGACTTTTCTATCATCGGTAAAACTAAACATGCTAAGACACTCAGCGCCAAGCTAAGCCCGGTCGACGAAGACGAGCAAATATTATTCGAGAACCTCTCGATAGACGCGCTTAAAGTCGCCTGGAGGCAACCGATGCAAGAGGTATTCGCATGAGCTTTCAGCCACGGGCCTTAGTCCTCAACGCTCCCGGTATTAATTGTAATGTTGAAACCGCCCACGCTATTGATCAAGCCGGTGGTATCAGCGAACAGGTGCATATTAACCAGCTACGCTCCGGCGAACGTAGCTTAGATGACTACCAGATACTCGCGTTATCGGGTGGTTTTTCGCATGGCGACGTGGTCAGATCCGGGGCAATACTTGGCTTAGAACTACGTAAAAGATTCCCGGAAGAACTTAATCGGTTCGTGGAAGCCGGCAAAACCATAATTGGTATTTGTAACGGCTTCCAGGTATTAGTCGAAAGCGGTCTTTTGCCGGATGGCAAAATCGTCGACGGCAAGCCCAAAGAAGCCGCGCTAGTTCATAACACGAACAATACTTTCGAGTGTCGCTGGGCAGATATGCGCGTACTTTCCGGTGTCAGTAAAATCATCGATATAGCCAGTCTTGGGCCAGTCATCACGCTTCCGGACGCTCATGGCGAAGGTCGCTACCTCATGCCGGCTAACGTCAGCTATGCTGACATGATCAAGAATGGTCAGATTTTGGCTTCCTTTATTCGCAACAAGGATACCTCCATGTATACCGAGGAATACCCGCACAATCCGAACGGTTCACCATATGGCATTATGGGCGTTTGTGATCCATCCGGGCGGATAAACGGCATGATGCCGCATCCGGAGCGCTTCGTGACCACCGAGCAGCACCCTAATTGGCGCAGGGGAGAGGGTCAAAATCCATTTGGAGCCGTAATCTTTAAGAATCTGATTGATAGCGTCAGAGATATATAGCTACTAGCCAATACCAAGCTTAGCGGTACAAGCAGGCCAGGCGCCCCAACCTTGTCGGCTTTGCAGGATTTGACCACGGGCAATTTGCTCTTCGCGGCTGGCTTCGTTAGGGTAGCCACTGCCGCCGGCTGCTTGCCAACTGCCTAGCGTGAACTGTAATCCACCGTAGAAACCGTTGCCGGTGTTGATTCCCCAGTTGCCGCCGGCCTCACATGCCGCTAAGCGGTCCCAGACGCTGCCGTCAGCAGGCGCCGCGAACGAGCTGGCGGCGCTGGCATTACGTGGCGCGGCTGACTGCGGCGCGGCCGCGTGAGTTGATTCTGACAGGCTAGGGGCCGCTATTTGCTGATTAACTGGTACTTCACGAGCTGTTAAATTCTCTTCAGCTGTTGGTATACGTAATTTCTGATCGGGGAAAACTAAATCAGGGTTTGAGATGTCGGTATTGGCGTAAAAAATGCGTAGGGATGTCGTGCTGTTTTCACTAGCTATTTTCTCCAGAAAGTCACCTGGCCGCACGTTAATAATTTTGGGTTCCGGTACTGGGACTGGTGGAGGTGTTGACTCTGGCGCCGCGGCTACTTGAGAGCGCGAACTTATGTCTTTGTGCTGGTCAACAAACGTGTTGCTAACAAAAGCTGGACTGCCCGTAGCCAGGATTGTCGATGCCACTAAAGCAGTCATTGATGGTCCAAATAATTTCATAAAATACCCTCCTGAGCTGAACTCCGGGTTGTTATCCGCTTACATTGTTATTTACTTGATTGTCGATGAATCTGAGTGGATAACAGAGACAGCATGATATGTTTTCGCTCCACGGGAAAAAACACACAGCTTTAAGCTTAACCTACGTGGTAAATAGTGTCAAGATCTTAAACCCTACGCTATATATAGCGTAAGCATTTTCAACGGAGGGGAAAAGCCTTGATTATTTTTTACATTTGTTTGCTATATTTAGGTTATGAATAACGAACCAGTTAAGGCTTTTACGCGCAAAATAATGGACATAAATGCTAGCTATACCGGCATGGACGGCGCTTCTTCAGGCATAACCGGCTCCGCCGGCATGGGTGATCAGGTCATACACCCCTTGAGACGAGCAGTTATTGAGTTTGCTTCCGAATATCGCGAAATAAAGCCTGATATCGAGGTACTAACGGAGCTATCTGATCAGATCGAAGGTAGGCTACAGACATTGCGAGCCATATCGGATATAACCCAAGCTAAATTCGAAGAACTAATCAATGATCTTCAAAATCTTATAGATAGCCAGCAAGGCGCTCAGGCTTAATGAAATCATTCAGAAATAATTTAAACGCTGACCCGGTCTGGCACGTCGAACTGACAATACTGCTCGCCTTGGTACTACAAATTACGCTGCCCGATCACTTTGTGGCCGGACCCCGCTACGTCATACCATTCCTGGAAATACTACTCCTGCTTTCTTTGTACGTTACCAGCAAGCACGTAAAAATAATGAACACTGTCGTTAGAAAATACAATTCGGTGATGCTGATCGTTCTGATAGCTTTCGCGAACGTTTACGCGTTGCAACATCTAGCTCACGAACTACTAGTCGGCGGTAAAGTAGCTGATGGCCACGGCTTAATATTAACGGCGGTTAACATCTTTTTCACGAACATAATTGTCTTTGGTCTGCTTTATTGGGAGATCGATGCCGGCGGTCCGATTAAACGCTTACGGAGCGACAAGCGACGTCGGGATTTTTCATTCCCGCAGATGCAAAATCCGGAACTGGCACCAGAGCATTGGTTTCCTAACTTCATCGACTACTTATACGTTTCGGCCACTAATGCCACGGCTTTTAGCCCGACCGACACGATGCCTTTAAGCCGAAAAGCCAAGTTATTCATGCTCGCGCAATCGCTCGTTTCGCTAACCACGCTGGCGCTTGTCGCTTCCAGAGCGGTTAATATACTCAAATAATCAGCTCGTTGGGCAAGCTGTAGTATAGTAGTACGATATGACAAAAGTTTCCCCGTCTCAGCTCAAGGCCACGCCTGAACTCGAAGATTTTGGACACAAATACACCGAAGAAGGTCAGGGCAAGATCGGCCGCAAATTACTCAATGGTTATTTTTCTTCCGTAGCGTCACTGGTTGACGCCAGCGGCATAACTGGACAAGGTAAGATCAAAGCCATAGAGGTTGGCTGCGGCGAAGGCTTTTCAACTTTAAGACTGCGCGAGATGCTGCCTTCGAATGTTGAGCTTGAAGCCTCGGAGTATGTCGCTAAATTAGTGCCTGAAGCTCAAAAACGTAATCCAAGTGTAAAAATCATCGAGGAAAGTATTTACGAAACAACCCATCAAGATAACAGCTTTGATCTTATCTTCTTGCTCGAAGTGCTGGAGCATCTCGACTATCCTGACAAGGCTTTAAACGAACTAGCCAGAATCTTAAAGCCTGGCGGCTTCCTAGTGCTTGGCGTCCCACGTGAACCGATCTGGTGCGTACTCAATATGGCCCGTGGCAAGTACTTGGCGCATTTTGGTAATACTCCCGGACACCTAAACCACTGGCCGACTTACGCCTTAAAGCGTGACATAAGAAAGCATTTTGGACCGATAGTTAAGCATCGCACGCCACTTCCGTGGACGCAAATACTAGCTCAAAAACAGAGATAAAACTAAAATAGCCCTTTACAAGGGTGGTATAATGCGGGTATGCGTTTCATACTGACAACAGGCTGGGAAGATGGCATAGCAGACCTTAATAAGCGGATTGTTAGCCAGCTTGCAACCGGTCGGAATGTCTTGTGGCTGGTTAGCGGCGGCTCTAACATCAAAGCCAGCGTGACAATTATGAATAACATTCCGGCTGAACTCACCAAGCAGTTGTCGGTCATGCTGATTGATGAACGGTTTGGCGAGGTCGGACATAAAGATTCCAACTGGGCACAGTTATTAAAGGCCGGTTTTGACGCCCAAAATGCCCAAATGTTACCCGTGCTCAAAGCAGGATTAAGTTTGGAGCAGACAGCCCGGCGATACAACAAGCTGTGTGATTGGGCAATTGCTGACGCCGACTGTATTTTCGCGCAGCTTGGCATAGGTGATGACGGTCATATCGCGGGGATTCTACCAAACTCAGCCGCCGCTACCGAACAAGTTAAACTCGCGGTTGGCTATACGAGTGACGATTACGATCGCTTAACTCTTACTTTCCCAGCCCTAAAGAGCATTAACGCGATCTACGCTTTTGCTTTCGGGAACACTAAACACCAGGCTCTAACTACGCTACAATCAAAGGAGCTCGATATGGCGGTTCAGCCCGCTCAAATACTAAAACAGGTAGCAGAAGCCTACTTGTATAACGACCAAACGGGGGATCTTTTATGAAAATAGCCGTACACGGCCTCGGCCGCATGGGCATGCAAATAGCCCGCAAATTAGCCGAAAACGGCCATACGGTAATCGCGCACAACCGCAGTCCGGAACCAATTGCCGAAGCGGCGGGCTATGGGGCGGTTGCTGCCAACACGAAAGGCGAGGTAATCGAAGCGTTCGGTTCGGATCAGGTTGTTTTATGGATTATGCTTCCGGCCGATAT
>CAZQPT010000007.1:12505-26578 GCA_964595295.1 uncultured Candidatus Saccharibacteria bacterium
GCCCTCAAAACCCTGGCCGCTCCCGAGGGCGCCTATTTTCACTTCGGGCCCAGCGGCAGCGGCCATTTCGTAAAAATGACCCATAATGCCATCGAGTACGGCATGATGGAATCACTGGCCGAGGGCTATAGAATGCTCAAAGAAGGCCCCTATGAAGGTCTTAATTTAGCCGCTGCGGGTGACGTTTGGCAACATCATAGCGTGGTAACTTCCTGGCTAAACGAACTTTCACAATCGGAACTTGCCAAAAATCCAGAGCTGGAAGGTATTGACGGCTTCGTAGCCGAGAGCGGAGAAGCTCGCTGGACGCTCGAAGCAGCCAAAGATCAAGGAATTCCTCTCCCGAGCATTCAAGCGGCTTTTGACGTTCGGTTAGCGTCACAAAAGGGCGAAACAAATTTCGCGACTAAATTGTTGGCCGCTATGCGTAACGCCTTCGGCGGTCACGAGCTCAATAAATAGATAAACCTTAAGCTTCAGCGTGGTAAAGTAGGAGCATGACACACGGACCCGTAATCGTAGTCTTCGGTATCACCGGTGATTTAAGCAAGCGAAAACTGTTACCAGCGCTTTACCATCTGTTAAAACAGAGCGAGTTGCCCGAAGATACCAAAATCGTGGGTATCAGTCGGCGTCCGCTCAGCATCGAAGACGTTTTAAATACCGTCGAGACATGCGTTCTGGAACGTGATAAAACCTGCGATCCGGTTGGGTTGGAAAAAGTCCGGGCCGCGCTGCGAACTCACCAGTTAGATCCAGATAATATCGACGACTATCATTCGCTTAAACAGCTCCTCGATAGTTTTGATAATGACGGACCCCGCGAGCGACTGTTTTACATGTCTATCCCGGCTCAAGCCTTTAAGCCGCTCGTCAAGCGCTTCGCTGAAGTCGGACTTAACGGTCCACAAAGCCGCTTACTGCTCGAGAAACCGTTTGGCTACGACGTTGCCAGTGCTAGCGAACTCGTACAAATAGTTAATCAGGATTTTAAACCCACGCAAATATATCGTATCGATCACTATTTGGCTAAGGAAACCGCTCAGAACTTACTGGCGTTCCGCTTGCATAATCCGATTTTTAGTCCTATCTGGAGCGCGGCGCATATTCAAAGAGTACGTATTACGGCCCTCGAAACAATCGGCATCGAAGGCCGGGCGTCTTTTTACGAACAAACAGGCGCCTTAAGAGATCTAATCCAAAGCCACTTAATGCAACTCTTGAGCATTACTTTGATGGATCTGCCAACAGACATGAGCAGCCAGGCAATCCACCTCAGCAAACAGCACTTTATGGAACAATTACGCCCGGTAGACCCAGCCGACGCGGTTAGGGGGCAGTACGAAGGCTACCGCGAAGAGGTAGGAAACCCAGACAGCACAATCGAAACATTCGCCCGTATTAGCCTAAGCCACAGCGCCGAACGTTGGCAGGGAACCGAGATTATTCTGGAAACTGGCAAGGGCCTAGCCGAGAAAAAAACCGAAATAACTATCGAGTTTAAGAACCCTCACGAGAGGCGCCGCAACAATCTTACGTTTTACATTCAGCCAAACGAAGGTATCGGGCTTGATTTGGTTGTTAAAGAGCCTGGTTTTGCCAATCGCATGCATCATACGTCTCTTGGATTCAGGTATGAGGATACGTTTAAAGACACGCCTCACGTTGACGCCTATGAGAGGGTACTAATGGACGCGGTTAGAGGTGATCAGGCATTATTTGCCAGTGATCGCGAAGTCATGGCCACCTGGCAAGTTTTGCAACCGGTTCTGGATGCCTGGCACGATTCAGATATCGGGCTCCAATATTATGATCTGGGCTCAAGCGGACCCGGCTGAACATGTTAGTTGATATTTTAATAATCGCCATGGCTATTAGCGCCTGGTATCGTGGTAAGCAAATTGGATTTTTGCAGCAAGCATGTTCGACAGGTGGCTTTTTTATTGGACTTTTCGCTGGCGCCTGGCTTGAACCACATACAGTTAGTCTGGTGAGTGGTCAAAACGCCAAAGGCCTTGTCACGCTAACAACTACTCTTGGTCTCGCGCTCATTTTACTGACTGTCGGGGAGTATGTTGGCTTTCATATAAAGCATAGGGTATTGCCCAGCAAAGCTCACGTTTTTGATAACGGCCTTGGGTCAGTGCTAGGTGTTACGACCTTGATTTTTAGCATATGGTTGTTAGCGGCGGTCAGTATTAACTTGCCGTTTAACGGTTTACAGTCGGCAATTGACAGCTCAAAAATTATTGCCCGCTTGAATCACGTCCTACCGAATGCCCCAAATGTCATATCCAATCTGGGGAAATTGATTAACCCGAATGGTTTTCCAGCTGTCTTTACCGGCAGAGAGCCTCAGCCCAAGACCACCGCTAATTTGCCTTCGCTAGGCGAGCTCCAAGCAGCGGTCAAGCAAGACCAGGCTTCAGTCGTAAAGATAATCGGGCAGGGTTGCGGTGGCGTGGTTGACGGGTCAGGTTTCGTGGTACGACCAGGTCTTATAGCCACTAACGCCCACGTAGTTGCGGGCATTAAAAATCCTCATGTTCAGGATAATAATGGAGTTCATAAAGCTACTCCTATCTGGTTTGATCCGAATCTCGACTTCGCGGTTTTACGGGTCAGTGACTTGGCTGGTCATAGCCTTAAACTGTCGACGGACATCTCTGAACCTGGCACACCGGCCGCTGTTTTGGGATACCCGGGCGGCGGAGACTTTGTAGCTAAACCCGGCGCCGTACTTGATCAATTCGCGGCCAGTGGGCGTAATATTTATGGTAATTCAAGTGCCAATCGACAAGTTTACGAAGTCCAGGCTGATGTTATACCAGGCAATTCAGGTGGTCCCTTGGTAGCCAAAGACGGCTCGGTCATAGGTGTCATATTCGCCGAATCTACATCCTACAAGCAAGTAGGTTACGCTTTAACGGCCGCGTCTGTCAGCAAAGCGATTATTCAAGCCGAGACTCAAAACCGGCCAACAGGCACTGGACGCTGCGCGGAGTAAAACTTTGCTATAATACTTAAGCATGGCAAAGAAACAAAAAGATATATTTCAAAAAAGTGCCGAAGCGCCAGCCGAATTCCTGGAACGAAGCATAGTCACCACTCAAAAACTTACCTCGGCGATGCCGGGTAACGATATCGTCAAAAAAACCGGCGACTACTGGCATATGCTTGGTCCTGGCCTAACAACTGGTGCTTCCGACGACGATCCCTCTGGCATCGCCACTTACTCTCAAACAGGGGCTCAGTTTGGTTATCAATTCCTGTGGCTAGCGCCCTGGACTTTTCCGTTAACGGCTATGGTTCAGGAAATGTGCGCCCGTATTGGGCTGGTTACCGGCCGTGGGCTGGCGGGTAATATTAGAATTCATTTTAGCCGACGTATTTTATTTACCTGCGCGATATTATTATTTATAGCCAATGCCGTCAACATTGGGGCCAACCTGGGTGCCATGGCTAAAGCGGCCCAACTGCTCAATCCGAATCTTAGTTTTGGCTGGTTGGTCGTTGGGATTGCTGGGGTTAGTTTAGGTATGCAAATCTTTACTTCCTATGTTCGCTACGCCCGCTACTTAAAATATCTGGCCCTTGTCCTGATAGCTTATATTTTTTCGGCCGTCTTGGCGCATTTAAACTGGTCGGAGGTACTGGCGCATACTTTCGTGCCTAAGTTCACTCCAAGTAAAGAATCTTTTATTATACTTTGCGCGATTCTCGGTACTACGATTTCGCCGTATCTGTTCTTTTGGCAAACCTCGCAAGAAGTCGAAGAGCAAATATTACAGGGCAAAACGACCCTCCACGAGCGACGAACAGCTACGGCTCCATCAGATATAAAAAGCATGCGGGTTGATGTTTGGTCGGGCATGTTCCTGAGCAACCTGGTGATGTTCTTTATTATTGCCGTCTGTGGGGGGCTGTTATTTACCCATGGCATCACTAATATTACATCCGCCGCTCAGGCAGCCGAAGCTCTTCGACCACTGGCTGGTGATTACACATACTTTCTTTTCGCTATCGGTATCATTGGAACGGGACTGTTAGCGATTCCAGTACTGGCCGGTTCGAGTAGCTATGCCTTAAGCGAAAGTTTTCGCTGGCGACAGGGGCTTTATCGTCCACTAAAACAAGCTCACGCCTTTTATGGCATCATCATTATATCGATGATGGTTGGTCTGGGCATGAATTTTTTGGGTATCGATCCAATAAAGGCCCTGATTTATTCGGCCTTTATTAATGGCCTGGTGGCTCCGATTATACTGGGGTTAATCGTTATAATAAGTAGCAATAAAAAGGTTATGGGCCGCTGGACAAACAAGAGATCAACAACCGTGCTTGGTTGGGCTATCACGGCTATGATGACCGTTGTAGGTATAGCCGGTATTATCGCTATAGCCAGTTAGGGTTATTCTGAACGTAGTGCTTCGATTGGATCTTTACGAGCTGCTTTGAGTGCCGGTACTGATCCAAATATGACGCCCACCAGCAGTGAGACTCCCGTTGCCACTAGTACTACACGCCAACTAATGACCGGTTTGAGCTCTGTAGTCAATCGCAGGACAATATCAATCACGTAAGACAGGGCGATGCCGAATATACCACCGGCTAAACTTAAAACGCTGGCCTCAATCATAAACTGGCTTAGTATCTGTCCGTTGGTGGCACCTACGGCCTTGCGAATGCCTATTTCGTGCATACGTTCGGCGACTGACACCAGCATGACGTTCATAATTCCGATCCCGCCAACTAGTAGAGAGATGGCGGCAACACCGGCAATTAAGCGGGTTAGTAGATTAAGAATTTCGTCGCTACTACCAATATTTTTATTACCCTGGACCACACTAAAGTTAGCCTGTCCGCCATGGGCGTTTTTAAGGTTTGATTCGATGGTGGAGGCCACTTTATCGGTTTGCCCGTTGCTGGCTTTGGCCAAAATTTCGTAGGTTGGCGCGGTGTTTTTGCTAAGAGACTCGGCGACATCGTTTGGAATAAATATAGCGTTATTAAAATCTGCTTGCTCGCTTAGCGGCGTGCTGTTGAACTTATTAAAAACTCCCCGGACAATAAACTTTTCTCCGTGAAAGCTGAAAGAACGGCCGAGCGGCACGTCTTCGCTAAATAAATCATCGGCGACTTTTTGGCCGATGACAGCCGTGTTAGTTCCGGCGTCGTTGTAGGTCAAGAAAGCCCCGAATTCTACGGATTGGTTGATGAGTGAAGGCAAGTCTTCGCTAGTGCCAATCACGAAACCTTTAGAATAGGTTATTCCGTCGCTTTGAACTGATCCAGTAGTAATCGTAAGCGGCGCGCTGGCCGTAACGCCTTTGCTGCGGGCGACCGTGGTTATATCTTTTTCGGACAATGATCCGCTGATATTTAATCCTGAGAGCAGGTTAGCGCCGTTACTATTGAGACCGGTACTACCATGTATTTGTGCTGGGCGCACCGTTATCAGGTCTTTGCCCATGTGATGAATCTGGCCGCTTATTTGCTGCTTGATGCCTTCGCCAATTGCTACGACAGTAATAACCGACGTTACGCCAATAATTACGCCCAGCATGGTCCAAAAACTTCTAAGTTTGGCGCTGCGTACTGAATTAATTCCGGCCTTTAGGTGGCCCTTTGTCATGGCTGTCATTTCTTTTTACTCCTTGGCGCTATGACTTTTTTGTTGCGCTTGACGGATTTAGCGGCGACCTTGCCGGTTCGCTTGCCACGTTTAGGGGTTTTACTTGGCAGGGCTTTCATAAGCGACGAGACACCGGCTAAATCGTCTTCTTCGTTGGTTTTAGGCACCGTGTATAGTGCTCTGCGGGCAGTGATAGCTACTCGCCCGATTGTTTTCTTTTCGTCGTGAACTATGCTGCCATCATGCATATAAACTACTCGCGTGGCGTATCTTGTCAGCTCAGGGTTATGCGTAACGAACAAGATCGTGTTTCCCATTTTATGAATATCGGCCAACAGCTCCATAACTAGCCTTGAACTCTCGCTATCCAGGTTGCCAGTTGGCTCGTCGGCGATTATAAGTTTAGGGTTGTTAACCAGCGCCCGGGCAATCGCCGCGCATTGCGCTTGTCCACCACTGAGTTGGCTAGGTAAAAAATACTCCTTGCTTTGAATTCCTACGCGGTCAAGCATTTGGCTGGCCCGCTTCAACCGCTTCTGAACCGACAGACCCTTATAAGTCAGGGGCAGGGCAACATTTTCTAAAGCGGTTAAACGGGGCAATAAATTAAAAGACTGAAAGATAAAGCCAATCGTGTCACGCCGAATCTTGGCAGCGCTATTAGGGCGTAAACGGGCAACTGCTTTATCAGATAAGCTATAGCTGCCGTGGCTTGGCCGGTCAAGCAAGCCTATTAGATTCATAAGGGTGCTCTTGCCACAACCGCTAGGACCCATAACGGCTACGAACTCCCCCTTTTCAATAACCAAATTGACCTCGTCTAGCGCTAACGTTGTAGCGTCGCCGAAGCCGTACAATTTACTGACGTCTTTGAGTTCGATAAGTGCCATTCGTTCTCATAGTGTAACCTCTTATTTGCCAGATAGGCAAGGTGTTTTTGTAGTAATTATTCGTACAGAGATGATTTTGTTATACTTACCTAGGCTCAACCGGTTACGGAGAGGTCGCATAGTGGTCTAGTGCGCCATCTTGGAAAGGTGGTGTAGGGGCAACTCTACCGAGGGTTCGAATCCCTCTCTCTCCGCCAAATAAAAACCTCTGTTTAATGGTACAATTATGCCTATGCTTGTTCTGTCTTTTTTCTCCTGGTGGTACGGCCGCGGCTGGAAGCAAGTTTTCGATAGTTTTGGCCCGCGACTTAATAGCATCACCAATGCCTTTTCAGTAAACCAATTATTACGGACTCTATTTGCTCCTTGGCGCCGAATCATTACTTATCCCGGCGCTAGTCTTAGCGACAAAATGCACGCCTGGGGTGATAATTTTGTTAGCCGCGTTATTGGCTTTATCGTTCGTTTCTTCGTGTTGATCGGTGCTGTTTTCGTGCTTGTAGTAATGGCCGTTCTGACTGTCGCGGAGATGGCGGTATGGCCTCTGTTGCCAGTAGCCATTCCTGTCTTAATAATCGCGGGTTTGGCGTCGTGAGTGATCTGATTAATTTAAAAAGTCAGCGGGCGGCTAACGCCCGACTCGGCAAACGTATCGGTAAGGTTGGTTATCGATCTTTGCTGGCTCTGGGAGCGGCTTTCGCGATTGGCGCTATCGTGCTCGGCGTTACGAGTGAAGTTCGTTTAACTATGCTGTTGGCTGCTCCATCATTGCTATGTTTCTTGCCTGCCATCTGGTGGAAACGCGAGTTATCAGTCCTACCAGCTAACGGCACGGATTTCGCGGGTCTACTATCAGTCGATGTCTTATGTCGACTAAAGTCGGGCATGACGTTAAACCCTCAGTCGTTTTGGGAGGCGATTAACGATCACTGGCAAGCTATCTTCTTCTCTAACCACTTGTTACTAAGTAAAGATATTCTTGGTTCAGCCTTAAGTACCGATAGCGCTGAGCTGGAAAGGGCTCTTAAGGTCGCTAAGGAACTAGCCGTAAAAAACGAAAGTCCGACAATCGAGCTAGGCTTCGTGGTCGCCGGCTTGCTAATGACATCAGATCAAGTTAAACAAATGCTGACTCATTTTAAAGTCCAGCCGGGTGATGTCGAAGCCATGGCTAATTGGCTGGGACGTAATCTGGATGAGACTTTATTTGCTAAGCAAAACTTCGGCGGCATTGGCCGTGACTGGGCTTTTGGCTTTACGCCCCTGTTAAATCGTTACGGGCAAAACATTAGCCTGAGCATTGCTAGACATGGCTCGCATTACGGCTGGCTGGTAGAATCCGATGGTGTCAAAGCCATAGAAACGGCCTTCGACAATCACACTAGCGCCGTAGCGCTGATTGGGCCAGACGGTATAGGTAAAAGCAGCAGCGTTTACGCCCTGGCTCAAAAACTAATCGAAGGCGAAAATACCACGCGCCGATTAGCCTATCACCAGATCATATCGGTGAATGCTACAGACATAACTTCGACCGCCCGTCGACCTGGGGATCTGGAAAATCTTATGATCAGCCTAACCAACGAAGCGTCACACGCCAGACATATAATTTTATTCTTTGATGACGCCCAGCTTTTCTTTAGCGATCGTCCCGGCTCATTCGATGCCGGTCAAATATTACTGTCTATTATCCAGTCCCGGGCCGTGCCAATAATATTAGCTTTCACGCCGACTGATTATCAGCGCTTACGCACCACCAATCAAAGTCTGGCCAGTCTGTTAACGCCAGTTATCATGCGTGAACTTCCGGAAGAAGGAGTTATGCGCGTACTCGAAGACCACGCGGTGAGTGTCGAAAATCGCAATAATATTCTGGTCGCTTACGAAGCCTTGCGAGAAGCCTACCGACTTAGCGGTCGATACGAACAGGACGAAGCCTACCCCGGCAAGGCCATAAAATTGCTACAACAAGCAGTGTCTCATACAGAGCATGAGGTATTAAGCGCTGTCAGCGTCCAAAAGGCAATCGAGCAAACCCGAGGCATCAAAGTTGGCACGGCTGTCGCTGCCGAAGCCGATACTTTATTGCGCCTGGAAGATAAGATTCACGAGCGAATGATCAACCAGACACATGCCGTTGGCGTAGTCTCCAGTGCCCTTAGACGGGCCCGGGCCGGCGTGGCCAATCCTCGACGACCAATCGGTAGTTTCTTGTTCCTGGGGCCAACCGGCGTCGGTAAAACCGAGTTGGCCAAAGCCGTGGCCGCCACATACTACGGAGCGGAGGCTAATATGGTTCGTTTGGATATGAGCGAGTATCAACAGCCCGAGGACGTAAGCCGTCTTTTATCCAATGGTCAACACGAAAGCAAAAGCCTGATCATGGCCGTTCGGCAACAACCGTTCAGCGTCATCCTGTTAGATGAAATCGAGAAGGCTCATTCCAATGTTCTAAATCTTCTTTTGCAATTACTGGACGAAGGCCAGTTAACGGATGTCGGGGGCAGGGCTGTTTCTTTTAAGGACTGTATAATTATAGTAACTTCTAATGCCGGAGCTCAGACCATTCGCGAACGGGTCGAAAAAGGCGAAACTCTGGAAAGCTTCCAGTCGGAATTCACAGATCAGCTTATTAACAGCGGTCAATTTAAGCCAGAACTACTTAACCGTTTCGATGAAATCGTTTTATTCGGGCCCTTGAAGCCAGCCGAATTAAGCCAAATTGTCGCTCTTATGATGAACGAAATAAATCAGACGCTTTCCAACCAAAATATCACCGTCGAGCTCAGCCCGGCTGCCATCGAAAAGGTCGTCGCGGCCGGTTACGACCCACGCCTGGGAGCTCGTCCAATGCGTCGGGTTCTGCAACGAGCCGTTGAAGATACCATGGCTCAAAAGATACTCCGAGGAGAGGCCAATCCAGGCGACCACGTAAAACTTGACGCGCCAGACTTAACTATCTAGCCAATAGTAGTGCCGGCGGATTCGCCCTGAGCTGCCTTAAGAATATTGTCGGCTTCCATGGCGTCAAAGATAACAATGGGTAACTCGTGTTCCATTGCCAAACCCATTGCCGCTTTGTCCATGACTTTAATCGCCGTGTCGCTGACCGCGTGCTGAAAGCTCATTGAGTCAATCTTACTGGCATCATCGTGCTTGGAGGGGTCTTTATCGTAAACACCGTCAACCTTGGTTGCTTTTAGAACAAGGCCGCAGTCCAGTTCGAGAGCCAGTGAAACAGCGGCCGTGTCGGTCGTAAGATAAGGGCGTCCGATTCCGCCGGCAACTATTACGACCCGGCCTTTTTCGAGGTGCTTGTCGGCCAAGCGATGAATAAATGGTTCGGCTACTTGTTCGGCGAAGATACTTGATAAACAACGAGTGGGTATACCTTGGGATTCGAAAATATCAGTTAAAGCCAAGGCGTTCATCATAGTCGCCAGCATACCGATATGATCAGCCGTGACGCGCTTAATACCATGTCCAGCCAGTTGGGCTCCGCGGGCAAAGTTACCGCCACCTACCATAATTACGACTTGGGTGCCACTATCTTGAACTTTTTTAACCTCTTGGGCTAGCCAGGCACCAAGTTCAGCGTCTATACCGCCTTCAAATTTACCAGATAACTGCTCGCCAGACAGTTTAAGAAGTACTCGCTTGTGAGAATTAGATGCCATCTAAGGACTCAGTCTAGCAAATTTACACCCCTAAAGCTATACTTAAAGTTATGATTAAAATATATTCCTGGAACGTCAACGGTATCCGCGCGGTTCAAAAGAAAGGACTTTGGGAGCCTTTTTTAGCTAAAGAAAATCCTGATATTATCTGTCTGCAGGAGACAAAGGCCAAGCCAGAGCAAATAGATATAAGCCACCCAGGCTACAGCGCTTTTTACTACTCGGCTGATAAGCCCGGCTATTCGGGTACGGCCTTATTTAGCAAAGCGCCTCCTCTGCGAGTTATCAATGGTTTTCCTCGGCATATTATCGACGACTACGATGCTAGCGGCGATATATATGGCGATCCCAATAAAGAGGGACGCGTTTTAGCGGCCGAGTTTGATAAGTTTTGGCTGGTGACGGTATATACTCCCAACGCTAAAGAAGATTTAAGTCGAATTCCGCTTCGTCATAAGCAGTGGGACCCGGCATTTCTGGCATACTGCAAAGAGCTAGAAGCCTCCAAACCGGTAATTTTCTGCGGAGATCTGAATGTCGCCCACACCGAAGACGACCTGGCGAACCCCAAATCCAACAAAGGCAAAAAAGGCTTTACGCTCGAAGAGCGAAGTGGCTTCGACGCTTTTTTGGAGGCAGGTTTTATAGATACTCTTCGTATTTTTAAGCAGGGTAATGGCTACTACAGTTGGTGGAGCCACTTTGCTAAGTCACGCGAGCGCAACGTTGGCTGGCGCATAGACTATTTCTTGGTCTCCAGCACTCTTAAAAGTAGCGTTAAAGCCGCCGATATCCACGCCGACGTAATGGGCTCCGATCATTGTCCGGTATCCGTGGAACTCGATTTATGACCCCCGATAAATACACTAATCAAGAACTAATACTCGATGTTGGCGATGGCCATAAGCTGTACGTACAAGACTGGGGGAATAAAGCTGCCGCTAAACCTATAGTCTACCTGCATGGCGGGCCCGGAAACGGCTGTGATAACCGTGACCGCTCCAGGTTTGACCCATTAAAACATCGGGTCATATTTTTTGACCAGCGAGGAACCGGGAAAAGCGCGCCTTTATACTCTCTGGAAAATAACACTACGCCAAAGTTAGTTGAAGATATAGAAAAAATTATTAAGCGTTTATCGCTCCCAAAGGTTATTTTAAACGGTGGATCCTGGGGCTCGACTCTGGCCCTAGCCTTTGCCATAGCTCACCCTGACCTCGTGGAAGCAATTCTTATCTACGGCGTATTCACGGCTGCCAAAGACGAAGTGGACTGGCTGAACAATGGTGGCTACAAAACTTTCTTTCCGGAGGTCTGGCAACATTATTTAGAGGCAACCCCCAAAGAGCATCATAAGGACCCCAGCTCTTATCATTTACAGCAAGCGCTTGGCAATGACAAAGAAGCGGCAAAAAAATCAGCCTACGCCTATGGAACTATGGAACTAGCTCTGTTAAAACTTGATGAAAAATACTTACTAGGTGATTACCAAACATTTGATCCCGGACAGATAACAATCGAGATGAGCTATTCCGCGAATAATTTCTTTATGGATAATGGGCACATTCTCGATAGTGCCGACAAGCTAACGATGCCGGTCTGGATGGTACAAGGGCGTTACGACATGGTTTGTCAGCCGTCTGTTGCCTACCAGCTTGACCAATTGTTGCCAAGTAGCCAGCTTATTTGGACAATAAACGGTCACCTTAATCAGCACGAAGCAAAAAACATCGTAAAACTTCTGTTAGAACAACTAACACGGGAGCCCTAGCATGCGTCGGCCCTTTGCCGCTTTTGACATAGACGGGACTGTCATAAGATGGCAGCTATATCACGCGATTGCTGATGAATTTGCTAGACAAGGTTACTTAGATCCAATTGAGTACCAAAAAGTTAAAGACGCCAGAATGGTTTGGAAAACGCGCGTTGGTAAAGACTCGTTTATAGCCTACGAGCAAACGCTAGTTGGCTTGGTTAACTCGACGATCGTTGGTATCGAGGTCTCAGCCGCCACCAAAGCCTATCAAACGGTTATAGATGAATATAAAGACCAGGTTTATACGTACACCCGAGACTTAATTAACAATCTCAAAGCACGGGATTATTTATTATTTGCTATCTCTGGATCTCAGCACGAGATCGTGGAGCTACTGGCTAATCATTATGGTTTTGATGATTTTGGTGGAACCACCTACGAGATTAAAGACGGCCGGTTCACAGGCATCAGTAACCCGCTAAGGAGTACCCGTAAGCCTGAGTTTTTAAAGCAGTTGGTGGAAAAACATAACGCCAGCTGGCAGGGCAGCATCGCGATTGGCGACAGCGAAAGCGACATTCCTATGCTAGACATCGTCGAACGACCAATCGCCTTTAATCCTTCGGCGGATCTTTTTGAGCACGCCCAAAACGAAAATTGGGAGATTGTTCTGGAGCGTAAAAATGTCATCTACAACCTTGAGCCCAGAGAGGGAACTTACGTACTAAGAAATGGATAGGTCTTACTGGCACAGACAAACTCCCGAAGAACCGCTATTCCCCGATTTACTGTGGAGTCGTCCCGAGAATAAACGACTGGCCGGAAAATTACTAGTTATTGGTGGCAACACCTATGGCTTTTCGGGCGCGGCCGAAGCCTACGCCGAAGCTTCATCAGCTGGAGTGGGTACTGCCCGAGTATTACTGCCCGACAGTTTACAGAAAACAGTCGGACGGGTTTTTGCCGCCGGCGAGTACGCGCCTACGACGCCGAGTGGAAGTTTTGCCCAACAGGCTCTGGCCGAGTTTATAGAAATGGCCGCGTGGTCTGACGCCATCATTTTAGCCGGTGATTTAGGCAAAAATAGCGAAACGGCAGTACTACTAGAGAAGTTCATTCAAAAATATTCAGGGCAGCTAGCTTTAGTACAGGACTCCGTTGATTATTTTATAAAAGGCCCGTCCGTGGTTTTAAACAGACAAGACACGCTATTGGTCCTGAACATGCCCCAGCTTCAGAAACTGGCCATAAACGCTAAATTCGCTACTGCTTTCACGTCGCAAATGGACTTTTTGCGTATTATTGACGCTTTGAGCGAGTTCACGAAACTACACTCCGCGAATATTATCTTGGAGCATAATCAGACCGTATTCGTGGCCGTTGATGGCTTAATTAGCACCACTAAGAAATCAGATGCAGATCACGTGATCAAAATTGCCGCCCACGCGGCCGTATGGTGGCTACAAAACCCCAGCAAAACCTACCAAGCACTTACCTCTAGCGTTGTGATTTAACGTGCTTATACTTATATTTTCGCAAGTTTGATTTTTACGCAAATTATCGATATTATAAAAAAGTTAAAAGTAAGGGGGTAATGTTATGCGTACTAAATTACAAAAAATTGTAGCCGGTTTAGTGGCCACGGTGGCTCTCGTAGTAGGGTTTGCTGTAGCCCCGGTGGGTAGTCTTCCAAGTTCAGTTGGCACTCAACACGCTGCTGCTTGTAGTGACAATGTTTACCAGGTGCAGTGGAGTTACGCCGGAGTATATCGCGGGCAGAGTCCTCAACAGGTCGGAACAATGCAATACGGCCAAAGAATACACGGGTACCATGGCGGATCCTACGTGCAGTACATAGGTGGATTTGGTTGGGCAACTTCAGTTTATTATGGTCCGTACCTTGATACTTATATGCATAGCGAATCGTTAGCATATATTGGTTGTCAATAGTTTAGATTGACTACCCAGTTAGATTGTTTACGAAAGACATTAAAAACACCTCTCTTTGGGAGGTGTTTTTAGTATTGGCATATCTTTGGTGGGCGAGGGGGGACTTGAACCCCCACGAGCTTGCGCTCACAAGATTTTGAGTCTAGCGTGTATACCAATTTCACCACT
>CAZQPT010000008.1:0-2751 GCA_964595295.1 uncultured Candidatus Saccharibacteria bacterium
CCAATCGCCAAACCAATGCCTAGAATCATGAAGATACTGAGCACGGTATACAGAATAATTTCGAAGTAGTTACCGGCGACATGCAGGTGGAAAAACTTAATGGCAATGGCGAATTGAATGGCAATCGAGATCAGGCCGGTGGCCGCCTGGCTAAACATGGTGGCCAGAAAGTACTGCCAGGTTTTGAGCGGCGTGATGTGCAGTCGTCGCAAGATGCCTTGTTTTTTGAGCTCCGGGAAGACGTTGATTGGCCCGAATATCCCAAGACCGATGATCGAGAAGCCTAGGAGACCCGCGAAAGTGTAGTCGAAAGCCGACAGACTCTTGTCGTTGAGTTGCTTGCCAACCACCACGAATGGCGGCTCAGGCACGCCTGAACGCTCGTTTAAGCCCTTAAACGTCCCTTGTAGCACCGATGTTAGAGTTTGTCCGGTTCCCGAGCTGCTCTGGCTATATAGGATCTGAGCCTGGCCCGAGTCGTATGCCTGACCTGGCTTGCGCGTACCAAAGTCGGCCGGCAAGATAATAATTCCATCTATCTGGCTTTTGCTCATTTTGTCTTTGGCCGCCGACAGAGTGGTGATGGTGTCGTCGATTTTGAGAACCTTTCCGGCTTTTAGCCGTTTTACTAGCGACTTAGAGAATTGGGAGTGGGATTGATCAAGTACGGCCACGTGGAACGACACGTTATTGCTACCGCTACTTAGACTACCGAAGACCACCAGGAAAATCAGCGGGAATAAAATTCCGAAAAACTGAGCCAGACGATCACGGAAGAAGCGTCGGGTGCTAAGCTTGGTAAAAATTAGGACGGTGCGGAGTTGTTGCGACATGTTAATTCCTTAAGGCCTTCCCGGTTAGGTCTATAAAGACATCGTCCAAGTTAGCTTGCTGGACTTCTTGCTGTTTACTGAAACCTCTTTTTAGGAGTTGTTTAACCAGGTTCTTTGGCGTGTCCAGAGCAATGATTTTACCACTGTCCATGATGGCTACCCTGTCACATAACAGTTCGGCTTCGTCCAGATAGTGTGTTGTCATAATTACTGTTACGCCTTTGTTTCGAACATCGCGTATCAGGTCCCACAGGTTGCGGCGGGCTTGCGGGTCGAGACCGGTGGTTGGCTCGTCCAAAAAGAATACCTTTGGGTCGTGAACCAGGGCGGCGGCAATGCTCATGCGTTGTCTTTGGCCACCGCTGAGTTTTTCCGGATAACTATTAATCTTGTCGCCAAGCTGAACATCGTCCAAAAATTCTTTAGGGTTAACTTTGACGCCGTAGGCGGCGGCGAACATTTCGATGATTTCTGACAGCTTTTGCTTGTCTTGGAAAGCCGGAGTTTGGGGCTGGACTCCAATAATTTGCTTGATGGCGTTAGGGTTTTTGGCGACGTCAATGCCGTCGACGACAATGCTGCCGCCATCGATTTCGCGGAGCGTTTCGATCATTTCCAGGGTGGTGGTTTTGCCGGCTCCGTTGGGCCCTAGGATGCCAAAGATCTCGCCTTTTTTTACGTCGAAGGAAATACCGTCAACTACGGCTATGCCGTCGTAAACTTTTTTGAGATCTTTAATTTTTAGAATAATGTCTGCCATCTAATTAGTACTATAACAAACAAAAACGCCCGATTACTAATAAAAGTATCAGGCGTTTAAGAAGTAAAAGCTTAAGCTTGTTACTTAGTGCGCTTAACGGTTAAGAAGCCGTTACGTGGGTTTTCGTTGACTTCCATACCTGCTGGCAATTCAGTAGCTTCTGGGCGTACGTCCTTGCTGAAGTAGAAGATCCTTTGCTCTTTGCCGCCGCGTAGTACGACTAGCTTTGAGTTTAGGTGGTATGTAATACCCTTTGAATTCGTGTGACTGTATGCCATCTCTGACCCCTCTCTTATTCCATTAGTGATGTACCCCTAACATACTCTGGTGATATTTTATTTGTCAACCCCTACCCTGTCTATATCTGGGGTACTAATCTGTTTATTAGCTTTTAATACACAGCCAATTATAGACGTTAGCATTTTGCTGTTGCGCTACACCGATAGCTGTACTACACTAAACCGGTAACCATAAAAGTAATAAAGAGGTGGAGTACGAGGAATTATGGATTTTTCTAATCGAAACGCGCAAGCCGCACCAGCACCAGCCGCGCCAGCAGCAGGTCCTTCCGGCGGAGGCAAAAAAAACAAAGCAAGTGGTAAGGATTGGGGTCGTATCGGCGGATTCGTCGCGGTAGTAGCAGTAGCAATACTTCTTGTCGCGACTATCGTAGCAGTCAGCACCAGTAGTAGTAGCATTCCTAAGGAAGAGAAATACGTGGACAGCACCAAGCTACAAGCCGTGTTCCTGAACACCGGCCAGGTATACTTCGGTAAAATTAAGCAACTGAACAGCAAGTACTTCGTTGTTTCAAACATCTACTACCTCCAGACTTCTGGCGGTGCCGCTAGTGGCACAGCCGCGGCAGCTAACACCAGTGTTTCATTGGTAAAGCTAGGCTGTGAACTTCACGAGCCATATGACCAAATGGTCATCAACCGTGATCAGGTTACTTTCTGGGAGAACCTACAAGACAACGGTCAAGTCGCTCAAGCGGTCAAGACCTTCGTTAAGCAGAACCCAAGCGGCCAAAAGTGTGCTGATCAAAGCAGCAGCGCTGGCACTAACTCCAGCAACAAAGTCCAGAGCGCTACGCCTAACAGCGGTTCCGGTAGCACCTCGACTAACCCTTAGTTAGTAAGGAGTTACGCGACTAAA
>CAZQPT010000008.1:2851-13747 GCA_964595295.1 uncultured Candidatus Saccharibacteria bacterium
CGGTTCCGGTAGCACCTCGACTAACCCTTAGTTAGTAAGGAGTTACGCGACTAAAAGATCCCTCTCCGGAGGGATCTTTTATTAATTACTAAACCAACGATTGCGGGCAAAGGTAATTATAAAAGCTAGGCCGCTGAGTAACGTGATTACCAGGCTCCAGCCGGCCAGGTCGGGCGACCATTTTGGCGTGACAAAGGCAAACTTATACAGAGCATCGGGTATTTGAGGCAACTTTGTAGGGTTGTGTTGCTGGACGTATTGCTCGATGCAAGGTACGCGGTTACGGCCAGACACGTCCGTGGAGTTTTGCTGTTCGCAGTAAGCTTGAGCGGCGGTATATAGCTGAGCGTTGGCTGCGCCTACGGCGTCGCCTTGGGCTCTTATGAGCCGCTCGTAGGTGTATTTTAGCTGGATTGGCGGGTAGACCGGTGTTGGGCCGGCGTTCAAGTTAGTATTCATGTGAGTCGTGACGTAGGCCTGAAGATTCTTGAGCGGCACGACGACGTCTTTATTGTCCTTGTCGGCAGCGTAAACTTTATCTCTAAGCTCGATCATGTGTTGATTATTTGCCCTTAGCGCGAAGATGCTAATCAGTGCGAAAACGATTGTAATAGTCAGAAAATATACCGGTTTGAGACGTGGAATTGCCATACACTAATGATACGCTATATAGGTGCATATTTACTTTTCAGGCATTGGTGGCGCGGGTATAGGGCCGCTCGCCCAAATAGCTCGGCAAGCTGGTTACACGGTCTCCGGATCGGATAAGCGGGATTCCAGCTATATTCAGTATTTGCGCGATCATGGAATCACCAGCATTCACGTCGGACAGGATCGGCAGGCGATCGCTAAACTACACGAGCAGACGCCGATTGATTGGTTTGTCTATACCTCTGCCCTGCCCCTAGAAAATCCTAACGCGCCGGAGCTCATATATTGCGAAGAGCAAAGCATTAAGACCAGCAAGCGTGATGAATTACTAAATCTTATCCTCCAAGAAAAAGACTTAAAACTAATTGCTGTCGCCGGGACTCACGGCAAAACCACCACCACGGCCCTAACGACCTGGTTGTTTACCCAGCTCGGCGAGCCGATCAGTTACTTATTACCTGCCAAAACCAGTTTCGCGGAAATGGGCGCTTACGACCCGGCCAGCAAATACTTTATCTACGAAGCCGATGAATTTGACCGCAACTTTTTAGCCTACGAGCCGGCTATGAGTTTAATAACCGGTGTTAGCTGGGATCATCACGAGATATTCCCAACCCGTGAAGATTATCAGGCGGCCTTTGCTGAATTCATCGAGCAGTCAGACCATGTTTTTATTTGGGAGGAAGATTTTGAATACCTGGGTCTGCGAGAAAACCCTAAAATAAGCGTTTTAAACAGCGCCGATTCACATATTCACTCTATTGGCCTCCTCGGTCAGTACAACCGTCTAGACGCCTGGCTGGCGGTTCAGGCGGTCCATCGCGCCACTGGTCAGGCCGTAGAAAAGTTGCTGGAGATCGTTAATCGCTTCCCTGGTTTGAGCCGGCGCATGGAGCAAATCGTTCCAGGCCTGTACAGCGACTACGCCCACACTCCCGAAAAAATCCGGGGCGCCATGAGCGTCGCCACCGAAATGGCCGCCGAAACCGGCCAAAATCTGGTAGTGGTTTACGAGCCGCTAACCAACCGCCGCCAGCATTTTATGATCGATGATTACAAAGACTGCTTTGACGGCGCCGCCAAACTTTACTGGATACCGAGCTATCTGGCCCGTGAAGATCCAACTCAACGCGTCATTCCACCGGCCGAACTCATAACTCATCTGTCCGACCCGTCGATAGCGGTAGCGCTGGAACGCGATAACGGACTCAAAAAAGTCATTCAGGAACATCTAGATAATGGCGATATGGTTGTCGGCATGGCCGGTGGCGGTGGCAGCAGCCTGGATGACTGGCTGCGAAAGGAGTTCGCCCAGTGAAATTAATGCAGCTTAACGCCTGGGGCGGTCGACTGGAGTACATGGTTGAAGATCTGTTAAAAGAACAGCAGCCGGATATTCTCTGCCTCCAGGAAGTCATAAGTTTTAGCGACAGCCGTTCCGGCCTGTTCATCACTACCGAGAACATCCAACAGAATTTTGACCTGCCATACGATGGTTTTGGCCCGGTTTTTTCATTCAAGTACATGGAAGGCCTGGCTAAATTCGGCAACGGTGTTTTTAGTCGCTTCCCTATTAGCGAAACCAGCACCGTGTTCACCCACATGGAGCATAAAGAAAACTTTATGTGGAGTGACGCCGGCGCCAACATGCGAAACTTCGTGCATAGCGTAGTCAATATAGATGGCAAGCCGTGTAACGTCGTGACTCATCACGGATTTTGGATTCCTGACCACAAGGACGGTAATTCGGATACCGCGGCTGGCGTGTTAATGATCAGTGATTATATAGCAAAACTAAAAGGGCCGGTAATTTTAACGGGTGACTTTAACCTCTCGCCAGGAAGCCCGTCTTTAAAGCCGCTCAACGACCAGTTGCGCAATTTATCAGTCGAATTTGGACTTAAAACCACGCGAACAAATTTAACGTTCAAAAAAGAAGTTTGTGACTATATCTACACCTCCGAAGACGTGAAAGTTAAGTCGTTCGAAGCCCTCGACCGTGTAGCTTCGGATCATATGGCTCTAGTACTTGAGTTCGAACTTTAGCCAGCACTACCAGCCCCATTCGGCATAAGTCTTGCCGGCGGCAATCGCTTCGAGATAGTTTTTAACATACGGAACAACATTTTCCGGTAAGTCATTAGGGTCAAACCAGGCTAGTTCGGCATGTACGTCAGGTTCGGCGTTATGCGCGGTGCCGGTCCATTTTTTTGCCACGAAAACCATATCAACCCATACCGAATCAGGACTTTGTCTATGGGCGGTTAACACCTGTCTCAAGTCTTTAGGTTCTATATGAACACCGGCTTCTTCTTTGGCTTCACGAATCGCGGCTGCGGTAAAACTTTCGCCACTTTCAACTTTACCGGCAACCAGCATATAGAAACCGTTCATAAAACCAGTGTTCTGTCTTAGCAAAAATGCCATTTTCCCGTCTTTTTGGAAAATTATGTATGACGCCGTGTACGGTTTAGCGCTGGTATAGTTCGGATCTTTCATCTATTGTCGCCGGCTCCTCCAAGCACGCCACGGTCTTTGCGGCTTTTTAATTTTTCTAGGTTAGTCTGAGCAATTTGGTCCAGTGGCACGCCTAGGTCATGAGCAAAGACAGCCAGGTACCACAGCACGTCGCCGATTTCTTTGGCCAGCTCCTGCTTGTCTTCTTCGGTGATAACGCTATTTTTGTCGCGGATTATCTTCTTGAGTTTTTCGGCTACTTCGCCAGCTTCGCCGTTAAGTCCGAGCACCCAGTGCAGTAAATCCTTGAACGGATCGCCGGTGGACAGAACTGTCGTTAGGGCTGTTTTTTCGTATTCGTCAAATGTCATCGTGTAACTCCTCTATGTTCTCGTCTATCTTAACAGCTCCCTCGCGGATAACTTCAATCGCGTCATCGACAACCCTAATAATGGTCGACGGTTTGTTGTTAGACAGATCGCCGCCATCGACGTAAAAGTCTACTTCTTGGCTAAAGCTGGCTCTGGCCTGCTTAATCGTAGTGGCGGTTGGTTGGCTCGGATGATTGGCGCTGGTTGTTAGTAACGGTCCGGTTTTTAGCAATAAATCCCTGATGGTCGCGTTGGCCGGAATCCGGATAGCCAGACTCATAAGTCCGAGGTGCAAATAATTGAGTTCCAGGTCGGCGCAAGGAATAATTATACTGACCGAACCCGGCCAGAATTGTTCTACGGCCGTCAGGTAGCGCCGCTTGAGACCAAGATCGGTTATCTGCTCTAGGGTAGCGGCGATGATAGTCCCGGGTTTTTGGTCGCGGTCTTTGAGTCTATAAAGGCGAGCAACGGCCGCCCGGTCAGCGGCCCGGGCTACGATTCCGTATACAGTATCAGTCGGAATAACACCTACCGTACCGGGCTGGTTTATTTTGTCCGCGGCATCATTAACATCAAACATGTCTCTAGTTTACACCAGACAGCAAATTATGTTCCGGCTATTATTTACTGCTCATGTAGGCCAAAACGGCGAGTGCCGACAGGCCAAGGATAGCTATCACGGCTAGCGTAATCGCTATCGACACGCCTTTGTCTCGCGGAGTTTTAGGCTGAGCTGGTGCTTTGGGAGCTCTGTCTTCGACTGGCTGTTTGTCATTGTCTTCGGGCTGAGTCTCCACCTTTTTGGTATCTTCCGGGTCTTCTTTCACGGCTGGCGCTGCCACGACGTCCATGGCCAGATTTGGGGGTTCAGCGACTGGTTGGGTATCCATATAGCATGCATTGTAGCATAAAAACATAAGCGCATAGTCAGCCCCTTGTTTTGAGCTTCACCTGGAGTTGTACTGTATTATGAAGAGACAAAATGATTCAGTTTATGCTCCGATTGGCAAAACGATTTGCCGTTTTAATCCCAGGCGTAGTTATCGCTTACTTTTCGGTACGTGATATCTTTCCATATTTTAATCGTCACGTTTCTTCCGGTTTCGCGATATTTATAACGTACGTGCTAGCGGCGTACGTGCTGGTGCCATCATTAATCCGCTTATTTAGAATTCTTTATCCGGCTCGGCATTTGCCTTTATACTGCGTGACCCCCGATGGCTTCGCTTCTGACCCGCTCAATATTGGCGTTATCTGCACTCGTAGACAATTAATTACTGCTATGGAACAGAGTGGCTGGCACCTTGCCGACCCGCATCATATAAGATATCTGTTTCGGGTGTTAGTCGGAACGGTTTTTGACTGGACCTACAATAACGCGCCGGTAAGTAGTTTGTACCTGTTCGGCCGCAAGCAGGATCTGGCTTTCGAAATTCCCCTCAAAAACGGCGGTAGTCGGCATCACGTTAGATTTTGGGCAACCACGTACGACAGAGGCAAGCGAATTAATGTTCGGCGAATTCACTGGCACCATCGTAAAGCCCACGTTCAAGGTGATAACTTGCTATGGGTTGGAGCGGCATCGCTGGACGCGGGATTTGGCTTTATTAGGCACAACTTGCAAGTTACTCATAGCATCGCCCCGGACACCAACCAGGAGCGTGAGCTAATCGTCAGGCAACTCGAAGAACAAAAATTGATCAAAAAAACTGAGACTATTAACCTAGGCAAACCCTATCGTCTTGTTAATAGAGTTTTACGAGGATTTTTTCATGCTGATGGTAATATGACCATCGTTACGCTGGAGCCACCTAAGCTCTAGCCGGAGTTTTATTTTTTGAATAAATGGCCGAGCTTGGACTTGGATTTCTTTTTCGGCGGCAGGGTTTTTAGCTGAGCAGCCAGATCTTCGGCCGCTAATAAATCATCACCCTCGGCAACGACTATCTCGTCGACCACTTTATCTATCGCCTCGTCGTAAATATCGACTAGCTCCGTGGGTGTTGCCTCTGGGTTTTCCTCTGGTAGCTCTGAATCTACGGGCACGGCTACTGCTTTGATTTCGGCGATAGGCGGATCTGTTTTTAAGTCTTTGAAAATATCTAAGGGCGCCTCTATCATTGGTGCCGCGGGTGCTGGAACAGGAGCGACGGGCTCGGCCATTTTGGCGGCTTCGGCCTGCTTTGAGCGGTCGAGCTCCATCATGTCGTAGACACGCTGGTGGAGCGCTTGTTCTTCAGCCGACGGCTGATCATCAGCATTTTTTCTATGGAGCATACTACTAGTTTAGCAAAGCTTATGCTAGACGCTGCAATACGCTTAAGGCTAAGGCGTTAAATCGCTTTCTTGGAATGATGTAAAAAATCATTTTGGTCCCACGCTGTTTATGTTTATTAACGTTAAGCTCTATCCTAACTCGGTTCCTTGTCGGGCGTCAAGACTTTTTGGTTGTAATAATTATAAGCTACACTTTATGGATGGACACCTCTACTAATTCCCTCCTAAGCACAGCCTCCGAACACCTGGCCGCCAATGACCCTGTTCTGGCAATTGTCATTGCCAAGGCTGGTTTAGCCGACTTTAAGCCCCATGCCGACTACTACGCGGCTCTGGTAAACTCGATTATCGGCCAGCAGCTAAGCGTTAAGGCCGCGGCGGCTATCAAAGCTCGTTTTGTGGCTTTATTCGGCAATAAGCTACCAACGCCGCAAGCAATTCTAAGTAAATCAACCGAGGAATTGCGTGGTGTCGGCTTAAGTGGAGCTAAGGTGAACTACGTCCGTGACCTGGCCGAACATTTAATAGATGGCCGAATCCATTTTAACGACCTCGATACGCAATCGAACGAGCAGATCATAGCAATGCTAACAGACGTAAAAGGCATCGGCGAGTGGACGGTGCACATGTTCCTTATGTTCTGCGTGGGACGACTGGACGTACTACCGACTGGTGATCTGGGCATCAGAAACGGCGTTCGGGCACTCTACGGTTTCGAGCAGACGCCAACACCTACGCAAGTTGCCGAAGTGGCCACCGCCAACCATTGGCACCCGTACGAGTCCGTGGCCAGCTGGTATATCTGGCGGTCGCTCGATAACGGACCAGACTAACCCACGCTAGGGCGATAGTCGGTTGATGTCGCGTGGGAACAGCGAAGCCTCTTTGACGTTTTTGAGGCCAATTATTTCCTGGGTGGTACGTTCCATGCCCCAGCCAAAGCCACCGTGCGGCGGCAGGCCGTGTTTGAAGGCCATTAAGTAATGCTTAAATCCGGGCTTGGTTGAATCTATGCCTTTGGCTTTCATTTGCTCGATTAGTTTCTCGTAGCGATGTTCGCGCATTGGAACGGTCATGATTTCTATGCCACGGAACAAAAAGTCGGCCCGCTCGGCGAACTTCGGATTTTTTTCGCTCCTTTTGTGGTAGAACATAAACTTGTTAGTGTCGGCTTCCCATTCAGTAACAAAGACCGCCTCCGTACCGAGGTTCTTTTTGGCGTACTCGCAAATCCAACGCTCTTCGTCAGGGCGCAGATCCGGCTCGTCAATCAGGTCGATTTTCATAGCTTTTGAGTAAAGCGCGTGGACTTCGGCCATTGGGATACAAGTTGGTTTGTCGCTGATTTTTGGCTTAACGGCTTGCCACATCTTGAGCTCTGGCTCGCATTGTTCCCAGACACGGTCAACGACGTGCTTAATCATGCCGTGGGCAAATTCCAGCAAGTACTCGAAGTCTATGAAGCCCATTTCGGCGTCGATGGTTACGTACTCGGTCATGTGGCGGGTAGTGGCACTAGGTTCGGCGCGGTAAGTTCCGCCCATTTCGAAGACCCTCTCGAATACGCCAACCATGATTTGCTTGTAGAACTGGGCGCTCTGAGCCAGAAACGCTTCTTTGCCAAAATAATCTAACTTGAATACTTCGGCGCCGCCTTCCGTGGCTTCGGCTAGTATCTTGGGGGTTTTCATCTCCGTGAAGTCGTGCTCGTAAAAATATTCTCGGGCAGATTCCATAACTCTGTCCTGTATTTTAAAGATAGCCGCTTCGCGCAGGTTGCGCAGCGAAATCACCCGATAATCGAATAGGGTGTCGAGATTTTCGGATTTGTGGTCGATTTGCTTGTCTATCTCAATGGGCGACTCGACTTCAACGGGCACCATTATAGTAAGCTTGGGGTCGTGTATCTCGGCGCCGCCTGGGGCTCTAGGCTCTTCGACGGCTGTGCCGTCTACGGCCAAAACCGTACCGAGTTGTAGGCCGCGTAGCTTTTCGGTTTCGTCTTTGTCTTGAATAACTACTTGCGTCAAACCGTGACGGTCGCGAACGTTAATGAAGGTTAGGCCGCCAAGCAGGCGTTTTTTGTGAATCCATCCCTCGATGTGAACGGTTTCTCCAATATGATCTTTTAATTGTGAGCTGAGCAGTCTCATGTCGTTAACTCCTTTAGAATTAGCTGAGGGTTATTGTAGGTGAGCCTGGGAGCAGGATCGATAGCACGAACAACTGCCGGCTAGCAGTTGCCGTCGATCCGAGAATTCATATTGGTGTTTGCCAAATAAGTACGCATTGAAGCTATTCTACCACTTCTTCATCTGTTTTAACAGGGGTTTCGTCAGTTGAGATAGCATCGTCGGCAGCCTTTTTAGTTTTTTTAACTTTGGGGTGACGAGAGGCTACGGCGCTTAAGTTAGCGTATTCGTCAAACTCGTCACCTGGCAAATGCCCGAACAACTGCCGAAGCATATTCTCGATAGTGATAATACCAACGTACTCTTCAAAACTGTTAACGACAATAAACAAAGGATGATTGGTCACGAAAAAGGCGTGCAAGGCCTGGCTTAAGCTATCGCTTTCGTGAACATAATAGACGGTTGGAGTCATGACGTCTTTGACCTTGCCTGATCGATGGTGATCAAGATGAGCGAAGTCCAGACTGCCCACGAATGGACCTTTGGGACTTTCCCGGACCAGCACGTTGGCCTGCCCGCCCTGGTGTAACTCGTCAATTAGGATCGGGCCCAATACGTCGTCAGCCAATACGGTTTTGATCTGTTTACGCGGGGTTAGTACGTCACCAACCTTGTTGTCGTCAAAGCTCAGCGCCCGCTTAGCAATATCGAGCTCTTCATGGCTTATTCGACTACCCTCTTGTTGTTGCTGGCGATCAATTAAGGCCAGCAAGTCTTCGCGTTCGAATATTCCGGTATGCGTAACGGCTGAATATCGTCTTTCTACGATGTCGCCGCTGCGACTAAGCAATGGGTGCAGGTAGTCGAGTAGTCGAGCCAAGATTGGCGTAGCTAATGAAGTCAGCTTGATACCGGCGCGGGTTACTTTACTGGCTGGCAACCACGAAAAAGCCGCCCACATCAGTCCGATCACGACTATCAAGCTAAGCCAGATTGGTGCCACTCGTGATAACAAAACAAAACCGCCAGCGCTAGTAGCAGCTATAAAAATCCACAGCAAAACACGTAAGCTATTGCCATAAGCTACGGCCCGATAGAGCTGGGCCGCGACTTTATCCTGGTGTTCGGCCCGGCGCTTTAGCTCGTGATCCGGCACGTAGTAGTAGGTTTTTCTGATAACGACGCCGGCTATTGCCAACAACAGTAGTAAAGTAGCCGCGATAAAATTTGCCATACCACTTTAGCTTATACTGACAGCCCCTGTTTGCAAAGCTATCATGTAGCCGTGGCGTAGCTATATATGTTGTATACTTGTTGATATATTAGAATTAGAGAGGGATAGTATGTCAAAACAGTTTTTGGGAGTGATCGCGGCCATCATGCTGGTCTTCATTGGAGTTTTTATAATCACTAGCGGTAAAACAAAAGACGCCACCAAGAGTTCGAGTGGCTCATCTACCTTAACCCAGCACGTTGAAGGCAAGAACAGCGCCGGTATAACCTTAGTTGAGTATGGTGATTACCAGTGTCCGTTCTGTCAACAATATTATTCTACCGTCAAAATAGTGCAGGCCGAGTTTAACGATCAAATTAAGTTCCAGTTCCGAAACTTCCCGCTTACCAGCCTTCACCAGAACGCCTTCGCGGCGGCCCGGGCCGCTGAAGCCGCGGCCTTGCAAGGCAAGTTCTGGGAAATGCACGACGCCCTATATGAGACACGGAACTACCAGGTATGGTCAGGCGCCTCTGACCCTAACCCTCTTTTCATCAGTTACGCCCAACAACTTGGTCTCAAAACAGATCAGTTTAAGACCGATTTTGCCAGCGGTAAAGTTAATGACCTGATCAACGCCGATCAAGCCGAAGGCACAAAACTTGGTATCACAGGCACGCCGACTTTCTTCGTCAACGGCAAGAAAACCGAAATTGGTAACTCTGTACCAAGTTTCGAAAAGATAATCAAAGCCGAGTTAGCCAAAAAGGGCGTTAAAGCCACGACGCCAGCGGCCTCAGATCAACCGGCGACAGCTCCCACTACCACTCCAGCTCCTGCTCAGTAATACAAGAACTTACGCCACTCGGGCTTCTCTACATAGACGGGCACTTTCATAGCCGGACTATTAATAACTGTTACTTTTACGGACACCTCAGCCTTACCTCTCAAGCAAACAAAACAAACGATTTTGCTTGCCCACTCACTTTTTGTTTAATTTTTTGTCTCTGCAGGGTTTCGATTCTGAATCCCGTGGAGTGCGTTTATAGTAGCAAAACGCTAGTGTTTAGTCAAGACTGCGGACGGTTTGCGACAGAGATACGTAAAGCCAGTGTTGGTTACTGTAGCGAACCACGCTAGCCAGCAAACCCCTAACCGGTTGGCGACGACGCAAAGCCTCGCGGACTACACCAGATGAAATATCCGGCGCGAAGCTCTCGAATATGACAACTTTTTTAGGTTGCTGTTTCCAGGATTTAATAATGGCTTTTACCTGTTTGCCGGTATCGCCACCCGAGCGTAACCCGACTACGATTTCCGAAGTTTTTAACAGTTGACTAACATATGGCCAATCGGCTAGGCCAGCTATGACGTCGGAGCCAAACAAAAATACCAGCTGATCATTGGGGTGGATATGCTGCAGCCGAGGCAGTGTTCGCTGGACGCTAAAATTAACATCCGGCAATTCTAAAACGCTGAACTTAGGATGAGGCTTGGCAGCCCGTTCCAGCATTGCCACCCGGTGAGCAAAATGTTCGGTGCCTTTTTTACCGCGAGGCTGTCGCTCAGGTAGAAAGTACAAGGCGTCAAGTTTGGCCGACTTGAGGGCCTGCGTGGCGAAAGCCACGTGCCCGGCATGCACCGGATTAAACGTTCCGGCGTAGATACCCACGCGCCTGGTTTTTTTACTCGTGATCATGCCTCTATTATATATCTAAACTAAAGTATCTCTGAATTAGTATCTCTGAATTGCTAATAGCACGTAAATGTGTTATTATAAATATATGGCAAT
>CAZQPT010000008.1:13847-19417 GCA_964595295.1 uncultured Candidatus Saccharibacteria bacterium
AGTATCTCTGAATTGCTAATAGCACGTAAATGTGTTATTATAAATATATGGCAATCGAGAGAACGGCTAAAGACGTAGGCAACTATTACGACCAAGAGCTCCTTATGGCTGAAGCTACGGGTGCTGGTTTAATTTGGTTTATGGGCGGCGATCACCTTAGTCCACCACTTTCTAATCAGGATCAGCATGCGCTCAACAGCTCTAACTGGCGTCAGGCTTCAAGCGAACGAGTCGTTAGTCTTGCTCGAAGAATGCGAATGGGCGCGGGCCATGTCGCGCTGGAACTAGGTTGTGGTATAGGTGGTCCTGGGCGCGATATAAATGCCGCGACTGGCGCGGAAATTGTTGGTTTGAGCATTAGTGCCAGTCAACTACTAAACTTGGTGCGAATATCCAGAGAGATTGGGTCGCCTTATACGAAAGTAGTTGAAGCGGATATGCAAAATATTCCTTTGCCTAACGATACTTTTGACCATGTCTACTCAATAAATGCCATTTATCACGTAGATAGCCCTAGAGCGGTTATTAACGAAAGTCACCGAGTACTGAAAGACGATGGTTGCTTTGGCGTTGATGACTGGTTTGTAACCAAAGACGTTTCAAATAGCGAACTGGCGCTTTTGCGCAATAACTGGAGTACTAGCTCAAAAGGCTTTCATGATTTTGATGGGTTCGTAGACCACACAAAAACAGCAGGATTCGCAGTTGAAGAAATAGTTGATTTTACGGAAGAAGCCGGCGACTTTTTGAGCGAAAGCCGTTTTGGTGCTACCTATGACGCGCAGATAGCACCGGTGCTTTTAGACGCCTTCCCAAAACTGTATAAATATCCGGAATATAAAGAAGCTCATAGACACTTAGCCGTAAGCCAGTTACGCCAAAATATTTTATATATGGGCGAGCTATATCGTGGTGGTAGCGCTGTTTATCGTCAAGTTATATCTACAAAATAAGTTTTTGGAGCATGCTATAATTTTTGTATGAATGAGCTCAACGTGTCAGAAGAAGCAGCAGCTATATTGTTTAGAGCGGCTGAATACATTCGAGAATATGGCTGGCAAGTCGAAGGCATGGCAAGTCACGGCCTACCTCGTTGCTCAATGGGCGCGCTCGCGTCGGCCCAGCCGGCAACAAAGTGGGATCCCCGAATCGCTAAGCTCATGTACGACACCTTGTACGATGAGCTCGACGGCATTTCTTTAACGACTTTTAATCACCTCCACCAGGATGGCGAAAAGGTTATAGAGTTGTTCGAGACAGTCGCTAGGCGGCTACAAAGTCGCGTACTTGAGCCCGCGTTTTAGCGGCTTCGGCGACTGCTGTTTCAGCCAGTTTTATTTGAAGTTCACGCCGTTTTTCTTCTAACGATATAACTTCCGCCAAGGGCTCTTGTTTTTTGGGAGGTTCACTCTTATGTTTTTCCGCCCCGGTACATATATCAACCTCGTATTTACAGCTTGGGCAGCGCCAGCTAGTAGGCTTAACCACTTCGGCTTTATTGACTGGTTTACGGCACTTTATACAATTAATTTTACCAGTCTTGGAGTCGCTAACTTTAGCAGTCTCCGCGCTTGACTCGGCATCTGCTAATTCTTGTTGGCCTTGCCTGCCACTTGGGCACGAGGTTGACTTGGCGACTGATTGAGCGCGATTGGTAGCGGCTTGAGCCAGCTCACTATTTCCACGCTGCTCGTGTAGTCTGGCTTGCTCGATATGGAAAGCCGCGGGACCAAACACCCTAGGATCGATTGATACGTCTTTGACCGCATGTATAACCATGTGTTTTTGTGACAATTTATCTAGTCTCTCAATAGCCTGAAGTGGCGTCTTGATAGTGCCCGCTTCGCCTATAAGCTCTTTCTTGATTGCCGCGACCCGTGAAGCGAATGTTGCGATACGTTGCTTGCAAATAGCCTTGAACTCGACGTAGTCCTGAGCCGGCTTGCCTTTGTTATCTTGGCCAAAAAAACTATCACCAATAATTTGATCATACAGCTTAACTAAATCAACTGCCCCGTTTGGCATCAAGCTCTTGTGAATCAGTAGTGGCGTATCCAGTATTTCGGCGGCTGTCATACCGCTGTAGTCCACGCCGAATAGGGCTCCTAGCTTTACGATAGCCCGGATGTCATGACGCTCTTCCGCGCCCTCTTTCACGCCAGCCACGAACGCGGATTCCATATTCAAACCGATGTCGGTGCCAGTTGTGACCTGAATAGCGCAGGACATTGTCTCAACGAAAAACTTATTATCTTTTAGCTCTTCGAGAGTCATATCATCCGCCGCGCAAGAAAAAGTCACAAAATTGTAGTCCTTGAGTCGGCCTTGCTTGTTATGCTGAGCAATCCTAAAACCATTGCGGGTTTCCGCTTCGCTTCTGGATCGCATTTTGTTGTTTCCGGAGGCGTAACGCAAACCATTGTAGTGTACCGACTTTAAGGGTTGGCCATTTTGCGATACGTCCCACTTGCTATCAACTTCAAGGTCTACGTCCAGAACTATTCCGGCTTTAATACCCCTCTCGACAGCATCAGTGGTGATGTTAATATCAAGCATCTTGTCGGCTACTTTACTGCCCGCGGCGGCCATACGTATGGCTTCCATGGTTGAACCTATGGATTCAGGATCTTCATTTAGGTCAATAGATACCTCATGACTAGTGGCGACTGAACCTATAAATCGATTGGCTTGGTGACGCAAAAATTGATCTTCTGCCATTTCCGGCACCACTAAAACAAGAGGCATTGGTTCAAATATTTGTTGTCTAATCCGTTCGGCTGCGACGGCCATATAAATCCTCTTGCTCGAGAGACTTTTTAGGTTGCTGTATCGGACTCAGTCGCTTTCGACCTTACCGTTGCGGCACAGTTCCCGGATTTAACGGGATTCCAGCATCTATTTGTTAATACATTTAGTAGTCTAGCACCTAGCCGGGACGCTAGATATGGTATTAATTACTGCATCCGGACACTTTGAATGGCTTGGTAAAAGACATTGTAGTCTGGGTTGGTGCCATGATTGGTGTAGCTAAACAGGAACTTATGGGCCACGCCGGTACTGGGATTTTTTAAAATTACGGTGTTGAGGCCATCGGTTGAGCTGGTGCCAATTACGTCTCGGGTGGTGTTGCCCAGATCACACAAAAAGTCGACACCCTGCCATTTGGCAACGGCGCTGACCTGCCCGGAAGCGGCTACAGAATTTTTGGTGTATTTTTCACAGTTATCGGAGGCTGTACCTTCTACGTTCAGATGATCGCCCTGCCCGGTAACGATTAACGCCCGGTTAAAGCCATAATTTGGCGGTATGGTATCTTCGTAAATATCGATCACCTGGCCATTGGTGCCGTGGTCGCTGATTTGCCAGCTATAACTTTGGTAGGGCCCTGCCGGTCTGGCGACTGGCGTCCAAACGGCTGGGATATCGATTGTGAAATCAGGCTCTTCGTAGTGTTTGGTTTTAGTGTCATCATAGGTAATTTTCCTCTGAGTCGATTTTGACTGTTTTATAACCGTCTCGGGTTTAAGTAGATTCTTGATAAATACATAGCCGGCAAAAACCAGAGCCACCACGATCAAAAACACGATCAAACGCGTGATTCGACGGCGCTTTTTGGACTTAGCTGGCCTGTTTGCTTGGTATAAATACTCAGCCATCTTGGGGTTGCTCTTGTCTGTGTTTAAGAGCGGTTAGCCTCGGCATAAAACTCGTCGCGGCACCGTCCAGACCTAAAACTTTGAGCGCGCCAAGCAGGACGTATAAGGGGTCCAAGCTGGCTTCTTTTATTTCGCCACCGAGCGTTTCCAGTTGCCCGAAAGCGTGCTCGACCTTTTCTACCAACCATTTTTCTTCGCTAGCCTTAACCTGATTAGTCGTTATTTTGGCTGGCTCATCGCTGGCTTTTACGACTTCCAGCGACCGGGCGGAATGATCGCGCTTGCGCAGATGGCCACGCTTTATAAGATTGTTAACGTGCAGTGCCACGGTAGCAACCGAAGTATATTTTAGGCCATTCATAATTTCGCGGTAGCTGGGGCTGTATCCATGCTCGCCAATAAACTGCTCGATGTAACTTAAGAGTTCTTTTTGCTTCTTGGTAGGCCGAACAGCATTTTGTTCATTTGTTTGTTTTTCGTTCATAAATTTATTATGCCACAAGTACTATAAGATTAATATTGCTTTTCTATGAGCCAGCGATTTTTGTGGGCACACAGTTCCTGCGTAGTTACTACGTAGTTTCTATGTGCCGCCCAAAATCGTTAAGAGATAAAGTCGGTCGACAAATTTCGTGGGCACGTGGTTTACATGCGGAAACAATGTGGAAACCACGTGCCCTGTAAAATCGACAACCGCTGACCTGACCTTAGTAGCTTAGATCTTGGGAGTTTCTTTGGCGGTTTTGGGTTCGGGGAAGACCCAGTATTTGTACCAAAGGTAGCTCCAGACGGTAAAGAAAGCCGCCGAGATGAAGAAGCCAATATACGGCGATATTCCTATATACTTGAGGCCGGCTATGATCAAGTAGTCGAGTCCGAAACCGATGGTTTCAATAAAAATGTAGCGCCTTACGTGTTGCGTTTCGCTCATGCGCGGGTGAGCGCCGGGAAAAGCGTAGTAGCGCTGCGCGATGTAGTTTAGTGTCCAGCCTACGATGTCGGCGGCGATTTTAGCCCATAGCCACCAGACGTGAAACACCGAGTAGCCAAGCGCGAAAATAGCGTAGCCACTCCAGAAGTAGACGCCGCCGCCAATCATGTACTTACCGAATTGTTTTACGGCGGCCTGGTTCATTTTTTGGCTGACACGGGTGTGGGGTCCGGCTGTTTATCGAGTAATGGCGCCATGGCGATACCGGCCAGTCCCCACCACACGTAGGCCAGAGTGTCGTCGGCCCAGGCGTGAGACAGCATGTTTACTAGCGTCAGGCCGATCAAGCTGGCAAACAAGCTGAGCGCCAATGGATCTGAGCGACGGGACCATAGCAGATAACCGACGCCGAGGTTAATCAGAATAAATAATGCCATGCCAATTATGCCGGTTTCTTGTCCGATTTGAATAAAGTAGTTCTCGGCTATCCGTGTTTCACGCGGGTTGTAGGCACTGGCCGGTCCGGCCGTTCCTGGGCCATCACCTAACGGATGGTGAGCTATGTCACTAAGCCCGTCCTTGAGAGCGCTAATATGGCCGCCGTTGGACGTGGTCTTAACTAATGAGTGGTCTTCAGTGTGCAAGAATACGTTTTGGAAACGTGAGTTATGTCTCACGGATAGGCCTAAACCAGCCAAAACTAGCAGGCCGACACCGGCGACAATCAGAACTTGTTGCTGGAGCTTTTTGGTCTTAATGCTGAGCCCCAATATAACGACTATGGACACCGCGGCGCCAATCCAAGCACTGCGAGAAAAGCTAAAGAACAGCGTAATTAGAGCTCCTGCCAGCAAGCCAAATTGCCAGTTGCGGCGCAGCTTGGCGCGTACTAAAATCATGGTCAAGACGCTTATCGGCACGATTAAATACGCTCCTAGCGGGTTCGCTCCGCGCAGAGTCGAGGCAATCCGTATGTAGTTATG
>CAZQPT010000008.1:19517-22087 GCA_964595295.1 uncultured Candidatus Saccharibacteria bacterium
AACGAAACGTCGCCCCGCGAGTAAACGAATAAACCATAAATTACGTTTAGAAAAACATACGAAAATATCAACCAGACCAGCCGGCGGGTAAGCGTGTGGCTACGAATTTTGTGATCAATCGCTATCAATACTAGCGTACAGAGACCTATAACCAGCAGGATAACTTCTTTCCAAAGGCGTAAACCGGTGTAGTGGCCAAGAAAGCTGGAAAGCCAGACTGTTAAGAAGGCATGGAACGGTATTAACAGAAGAATTAGGGCGCTCAAACCGCTTACCCAGGTCAAAATACTGTACTTAAGGTCTGATATTTTCATAAATGCTATAATTTAGTATATAACTTCCGATGAAAAACAACACTTCCACAGTTTATAACGCCTGTTTAGTAATTGGTGACGCGTTGGCCGTAACCCTGGCTTTTAGCGTGGCCTACATCCTTAGAGTGACTCTCAGCCATATCCCTACCAGCGCCAGCGTTGATTCAAAGGATTATATTTTCGCGCTAGTTAGCCTGCTACCTTTCTGGATTCTGATCTTCGCGCTACTAGGGCTTTACCAGGCCAGAGTCTACGATAAGCGCTTCAGTGAGCTCGGCCGACTGCTGGTCGGGTCGTTTATAGGCATTCTGTTCGTGATTAGCTACAGCTATATAAGAAACACCCCGATTTTCCCCGCCCGCTTAGTTACCCTTTACAGCTTTGGTCTGGCGTTCTTCTTCGTGTTTCTTTTTAGGACTATCGCCCGCGGCATTCGTCGCGAACTGTTTACTTACGGCTACAGCATTAATAACACCTTGCTGGTCGGTGATACTTCGACAACGCACCGCCTGATTGACGCGCTGAGCAACACCAGAGTCACCGGCTACCGGGTTTTAGGTATCGTTGGCGGCGTCAAGCACCGGCTCAAGAGCGACACGCCCATTAAGTCCTACAAAAACTTCGCCGAAGCTATAGATCAGCTACAAGGCAAACAGATACACACCATTATTCAAACTGAGCTCTACGCCAACATCGAACACAACGACGAAATCCTGACCTACGCCCAGGAAAATCATATAGCTTATCGATTCGTACCCGGCAATAGCGAGTTGTTCGTAGGCAAAATCGAAGTTGATTTGTTCCACGCCGTGCCGATTATAGCTGTTCACCAGACATCACTAATTGGTTGGGGCCGTATTGTTAAGCGCCTGACCGACATCATTTTGGGCAGTTTGTTTTTGATTATAGCCTCTCCATTAATGTTAGTAGTCGCTTTAGCAATTAAATTAACAGATGGCGGCCCGGTGTTTTTCCGACACGAAAGACTAAGTCGCTTTGACACCAAAGTAAGTATTTATAAATTCCGCTCGAACAATATCCGATACAACGGACTGGAGCCAGAAGACGCTTTCGCCAAAATGGGCCGTCCCGATCTGTTAAAAGAATACCGCGAAAACGGCGATCGGCTCGATAAAGACCCGAGAGTCACTCCGATTGGCCGCTTCATAAGAGCTGCCAGCATAGACGAGGTACCCCAATTAGTTAACGTTGTTCGGGGTGATATTAGTCTGGTTGGCCCGCGCGCCCTGGTAGCTTACGAACTCGATAAATACGCTCAGAAGAATCTAATTTTGAGCGTTAAGTCCGGTCTGACTGGTTTGGCCCAAATATCCGGCGTAAGTGATCTAAGCTTTGAGGAACGCCGCAAACTTGATCTATATTACGTGCAGAACTGGAGCTTTTGGAATGACATGGTTATCTTAGTTAAAACTTTCTGGGTCGTGCTGTTTCATAAAGGAACCCGGGGATGAGCCGCAAACTAAAAGTCGCTATTGTTTGCGATTGGCTGACCGGCATAGGTGGCGCCGAGCGCGTGGTTCTGGAGCTACATCGCCTGTATCCCGACGCGCCGATCTACACCTCTCAGTACGACGCCAGCAAAATCAGTTGGTTCGACGACGCCGACGTCCGGACAACCAGCTTGCAACGACTACCTAAGAGTCTCAAAAAATTCTTACCGCTGCTCAGGGCCTGGGCCTTTAGCCGCTTAGACCTTAGCGAATACGACTTGGTTATCTCCAGTAGCGGCGCCGAAGCCAAAGGCGTACGCACCGGTCCCAACACCACGCACATCTGTTATTGCCACTCGCCTACTCATTATTACTGGATTCGCCACGACGAATATCTCAAAAATCCTGGTTTTCCCCGCGGCTTTAACTGGATCGCCCGCCTTAGCTTAAAACTGCTTATTGATCCGTTGAAGCGCTGGGACAGGCACGCCGCCAAGCAACCAGATTTTATGATCGCCAACTCCACGCACACCCAAGCCATGATCAAGCGCTATTACAAACGCGATTCGACGGTAGTTTTCCCGCCAGTAGATATTGACCGCTTCAAGCCCATCGGCAAGCCGGTATCACGCCACGGTTTCGTAGTGGCCGGCCGCCAAACGCCCTACAAGCGCATCGACCTGGCCGTGCAGGCCTGCACCGACCTAAAGGTGCCACTTATCGTAATCGGTGATGGCCCGGACCACAAACGACTCGAGAAGATGGCTGGCCGCGGCGTGACTTTCTTAACCAACGTTAACGACAA
>CAZQPT010000008.1:22187-26329 GCA_964595295.1 uncultured Candidatus Saccharibacteria bacterium
ACCGAAGTTATACCCCATCTTATCGATTACTATTTTAAGAAAGACAGCGCCAAAAAAGGCAGCAAAAGCGGCAAGTTCGCCCACGCCTTTAAGCAGGCCCTGTCCGATCTGCGCGGCGCCTACGCTATCGCGTCCGTGACGACCCACGAACCCGACACGCTTTACGCCGCTCGCCTATCGAGCCCGTTGGTAATCGGCGTTGGTAAGTCAGAATACATTCTGGCGTCCGACCCCTCAGCCATCATGGAGCATACCAAAAAAGTTATTTTCCTGGACGACTACGACATAGCTACTATTAGCCGCAAGAAATGTTCGGTCCATAACACCAAAAAAGGTCGGCCAATCGAACACACCGCCGAGCTACTGGACTACGACAATAAAAAAGCCGTGCTCGGCGACTTTCCGCACTTTATGCTCAAAGAAATCTTCGAGGCTCCGGCGACTATCAAATCAGCTTCTCTGGGTAGAGCTCTGGCCGATAGAAATATTATTAAACTTGGTGGCCTGGAGAGCGTTACTTCACAACTCAAATTTATCGATCGAATCGTAATCGTGGCCTGCGGAACATCGTACTACGCCGGTCTGGTAGGTGAATATCTAATAGAGGAAATAGCCGGTATCGCCGTGGAGGTTCAGCTGGCCAGCGAGTTTAAATACCGTAAGGAGCCGTTTTCGCGGAGTACGGCATTGCTGGCAATATCGCAGTCTGGCGAAACAGCCGATACAATCGCCGCCCTCAAAAAGGTCGAAGACTACGGCGTATTGCGACTAGGGATCGTTAACTCGGTTGGTAGCACCATAGCCCGAATGACAGACGCCGGAGTTTACTGCCACGCCGGCCCGGAGCAGGCCGTGGCCAGCACTAAGGCGTTCATAGCTCAGGTAACCGTCTTGATTCAAATTGCCCTTAGCCTGAGCAGTCCATCCAACAAATTATTCAAACCACTAATTAAAGAGCTTGACGCCCTGCCCGCCAAAGCCCAGGCCATATTGGATCAAGCCGACGATATTAAAAAGGTCGCTAAAAAGTACAAAGATTACCGGGACTTTATGTTCATCGGCCGTGGCTACGGTTACCCCGGAGCCTTAGAGGGAGCGCTCAAGCTTAAAGAGGTCTCCTATATGCACGCCGAAGCCTACGCTGCCGGCGAGATGAAGCATGGACCACTGGCTATGATCGACAAAGACTTCCCAACGCTCGTTCTGGCCAGTAATTCGGCGTTGGCCGAGAAAACCTACTCCAATATAGAGGAAATCCGGGCCCGCAAAGGACCAGTTGTCGCTATCGCCACAAAGGGCAATAAGTCTATCAAAAAAATCTGCGATGACGTTATTTATATTCCGGAAACTATGGAGCAAACTCAGCCACTTCTGGAAGCAGTCGCTACTCAACTGTTCGCCTACTACGTAGCTGTGGAGCGCGGTCTGGACGTGGACCGTCCGCGCAACCTGGCTAAGTCGGTTACTGTAGAATAATCTTATGAAAACAATACTCGTAACCGGTGGCGCCGGATTTATCGGATCACATACTGTCGTCGAGTTGGTGAACGCTGGTTATCGACCGGTTATCGTCGATGATTTTAGCAACTCAGAGCGGTCGGTCATAGAAAATCTGCAGAAGTTGCTCGGCCAAGGCATTACTTATTACGAGCAGGATTACGCCCATCAAAGTAAGTTGCGCAAAATTATCGAGGACGAAAAAGTTGATGGTATTATTCACTTCGCGGCCTTTAAGCAGGTCGGAGAATCGGTTAAAGAACCCCTGAAGTATTACGCGAATAACGTTAGCGGGCTGATTGGTTTGCTGGAGCTTGCTAACGTCTACGGTATTAAGAATTTCGTGTTTTCGTCGTCCTGCACGGTCTACGGCGAGCCGAAAAAGTTGCCGGTAACCGAAGATAGTCCTCTGCAACCAGCAGAATCACCCTATGGCGCCACCAAGCAAATGGGCGAGTTGATTCTGCGTGATAGCGTGGCGGCTAGCTCAGCGCTTAATGCCATTTCCCTGCGTTACTTTAACCCGATTGGCGCCCATCCCTCCGCGCTGATTGGCGAACTTCCCCGCGGCGTACCAGCGAACTTAGTGCCTTTTATAACCCAAACTGCGGCTGGCCTGCGCGAAAAACTAACTGTCTACGGTGATAACTATCCCACGGAAGACGGTAGTTGCGTACGAGACTACATCCACGTGGTCGACTTGGCTAAAGCTCACGTCAGCGCGCTCAGTTTACTGGAATCTAAGCCCTCAGCCTACTACGACGTAGTGAACATCGGCACCGGCAAAGGCTCAAGCGTTCTGGAGGTAATAAAAACCTTTGAATCAGTAGCTGAAGTAAAGCTAAGCTACGAGATCGGTCCCCGCCGCAAAGGTGACATTACCAGCACCTACGCTTCGGTCGGCAAAGCATCCGGCTTACTAGTCTGGAAAGCTTCAAAAACTCTGGAAGATTCGTTGGCGGACGCCTGGCGCTGGCAACAAACCCTACCCACCGAAGAATCTTAATCTAACTCTCGGTTTGGTCGAGCATGTTCTTGGCTCGCCCAAAAAGTAGGGCACACAGTTTCTACATAGTAACTACGTAGTTACTGCCCAGTTACTGTGTGCCCTACAAAATCGTTGAGCTACTAATCATAGGCAGCCTAACGCGTTTTGACTAAGCTGATAAATAACCATATAATCCAGATAAGCTTAACTACTATAAGGACTAAACTATGGCTGAGGGTCAATTGGAAGATGAAAACACAGAAGAAACTATTGTGTCAGATGATGTTGAACATACAAATATCGAAATTAACGATAACCCGCAAGTTGATAATCTGGAACAGGTTTCGGCGGAATTACCCGAGGAGCCTAAAGAAAATAATCCTAAGAAGACTAGTAAATTTAAGCATTTAAAACGCCATGGTGCTTGGTGCAGAAGCCACAAAAAACTCTCTGCTCTGCTAGCTGTCATTATTTTATTAGCTGTGATATTGGGGGTCCCGGCGTCTCGCTATCCAATCCTGTCTTTGGTCAAAAAACAGACAGTTCGGGTAGTGGTTCGTGACTCGCGAACAGATAAGCCAATTACCGAAGCCAAAGTTATGCTGGGCGGCCAGACAGCCAAGACAGACAAAGAAGGCAAGGCCGTGCTAAGCAAGGTTAAGCTCGGCAAAACCGCGCTTAGTATCACCAAGAAGTACTACAAAGAAACGCGCTCGGATATTACCGTGGGCTTATCGGCGCCTAAGCCGGTGCGAGCCGAATTGGCGGCGACAGGCCGACAGGTGCCGTTAACCATAGTTAACAAAATCAGCGGAGCCGTAGTGAGTGATGTACTAGTAAAAGCTCTGGGCAGCCAAGCTCGTAGCGACAAAAAAGGCAAGGTAGTCTTAGTCCTGCCTGCTGGAAAAGACACTGTCCAGGCTACGCTGAGCTTAAAGGGCTATAACGATACTAAAGTCACGGTCAAAACAACGGAAGCTGTTGTTCCGGAGAATAACTTCACGATAACGCCTTCTGGAAAGGTTTACTTTTTGTCCAAGCTCAGCGGTAAGATTGATGTCGTTAAAACTAACCTTGATGGAACTAACCGCCAAACCGTGCTGGCTGGGACCGGTAATGAGGACGACACTGGTACGGTACTCCTGGCATCAAGAGACTGGAAGTACCTGGCGCTGCAATCCAAGCGTGATAGCGACAATCCCAAACTGTATTTGATTGACACGTCTAACGACGGTTTGACGACGATGGACGAAGGCAATGCCGTCTTTAGTATCACAGGCTGGCTGGATCATGACTTTATCTACAGCGTTTCTAAGAATAACGTTCAGTTTTGGCAGAACAATAAGCAGGCTATCAAAAGCTATGACGCCGAAAGCCAAAAGCTGACGGTTCTTGACCAAACGAACGGTGAAGGGCCTAGCCAGGATGATTACGCCAGCGAGTCGTATGGCCAGGTCTACGCGCTTAAGGGAGTCGTGTTGTTCACTAAGAACTGGAATTCCGGTTACTATGCCGCGTCACGGCTTAACGGCAAGCAGGCCGTCATAGAGTCCATTAAGGGTGATGCCACGAACAAAGTGATCGTGAAGTCCGCGACCAAGCCGGACACCAGTACCAACAGCTCTATCGGCTTCGACTCACGGGCCTATGACGCTGG
>CAZQPT010000009.1:0-7758 GCA_964595295.1 uncultured Candidatus Saccharibacteria bacterium
GCTCAGGCTCAAACCATGGAAGCCCCAGCCACTCCTCCGGACCAAGACCAGATAGATTTCTGCGTGAATGAAGCCATGGGCGCCGCGGATAACGCCGATTTCGCGACCATGAACCCGGCTAGAGCCGTTAGCGCGGGCTATGTTGGTAAACGTTTGGTTCGTTTTTTTGCCGGTGTTGAAGCTAACGCCGTATCTCCGGATTGCGCGGGCATTGTTACTGGACGCAGATATTCAATCGATCAAATATATAAAGGAAAAGTTAACACGCCAAGTCCGATTATATTCGAGGGCTTAGGAAAAATGACAGGCGACCAACACGCTACAGTCAGACTTATGGTGCCATTTTCTGGCATCAGGGGTCGTAAGGTTAGAGCATGGAGACTAAATGTTACCGAAACCATAGCTACGGCAGACGGGCTCATCACCAAAACCGGCAGCCGCACAGTTCGTCCAAAGACAGACGGCATCTAGTAACTATTGACAGTTAGAGTATAATCCAGATATGAACAATTGGTCTCATTAACCATGAAAGCCTCAGTAGCTGCGCGCCTGACCATCACGGCGAGTCCAGCTGAGGTTTTTATGTATCTTAAAGAGGTTAAGAGCCATCCCCTCTGGAACCCCCATCTGAATTCCGTATCACCACAGCGTACGCTTAAGCTAGGTTCAACTTATACCAGCGAAAGCACCCTACTCGGCATAAAAGTTACAGCCATAAACACGGTTACTAAGTTCTCGAAAGATCGGGAGCTGGAAGTTAAGAACGATACCGGCATATTGCACTACACGGCAAACTATAAGCTAACGCCTAAAGGCGATCACACTTTAGTCATCTGCTTCACCGAGGTTATGTCGGATAAGGATGCTTTTATGCTAGCGGCACCGATGTTAAAAATGCTAGCCCGCCGCGAAATACAGACCGACTTACACCTGCTCAGGAAGGTTGTTGAGGGCACTCGTAAGTCGCTTAAGACTTAATGTAGGTTCTGGGCGGATTTTTGGTCTGCAGAGGTTTTGTAAAACTAGTTATTGGCCGCAAATTGAATTGAATGTGCGACGCGTGAAGATTACTGCCTGTTTTATCGATGACTTTTAGTATTTCCAGGGTGTAACCGGTGTTAACGATATCAGATACCTGGCCTGGCTTTAGCCTGAATAAGGCCTGGGTAACGGCTGGCGCGACGTCCCGATCGTTGGCGGCAATGGTTTCGGCGTAAGCGCCACCAGTAGCTTTGGTTGAAAAGTCATCCGACAGCGTGGTGGCCACCACGGCAAAATCTTTACCACTTTTTATTTGTCTGAGTGCCGCTTCGGCCCTGGCAGAGGTTGCTTTATCGAGCTTAGCCACGACCTCTTGTTTGAGTAACTGTTGGCGCAGTTCGCGCTTAAAGTCACCCTCGTTCCAGCCCCAGAATTCCTTGAGCACTTCTTTGAATACCCGATCGCTGTTGCCAAGACGATTTTCGCTTCGGACTAGCGCCAACTGGTTATCGACGTCCTGGCCGGTGACACTAACACCGTTCTTGGAGGCGAGTTGCTTTATGTAGGCGTCTTGCGTAACCTGATCCATGGCCTGTTGCTTGAGACGTTTTAGCTGGGTCTTGCCATCTTTTGAAGAGAAGTCGGTTTGCTGCTGGGTTTCGTAATAATGCATGTTACGGCGTAGCTCAAACAGATACGATTCGTAGCTAATCCAGCTATGGCCGGCCTTGGCCACCGGGAACGGCACGACTTTGGTAATAGCGTACACGAAGCCCGAGGTTGACTGAATTTTGTACAAACTCACCCCGCAGTAGGCAAAAAAGGCCACTACCACCGTTACTAATAGAACTAGCGATATCCGGACCACACGATGCTTGGAGTGCTGCAACGGATAAATGTACTTACGGGCGCTCTTTAAGACCTCTTCTCGGTGATCAGATATGGTGTCATTGGTGATGCGCGGTACGTTGCTAAGAGCTTCGTCGATCCGTTGTTCAGTCGGTTTGGCACGCTTAAAAGGCAGTCTGGCAGACCGAGCTGACAGATTAGGTTTCCGCATCTTAATTAGTGGTCGTTTTTTCATATAGTTGATTGTTTGGCGGACTGACTGGCACCGGCATTGGGTAGCGCGCCAGCGTAGCCCAGATCACGCAAGATGGTAGCCAGCTTTTTCTGGATTTTATCGGGATGATGCACGTCTTTGATTACCAGATCCCCCACGTAGGTCTGTAGCTTTATTGTACCAAATCCCAGCAAAGTTTCCTGCAGACCGGCAATTTCGTAGTTAACCGACTGGATTTGGCTGAGCCCGATATCGGCTACCGCTCTGTGAAATAATCCTTTCTGTTTGATCTGTAAAAAGCGTTGATCAGTAATAATATAAAGGCTAAAATTCCAGCCGATCCAGCTTGGCAACAGTATCAAGCCCCCGAGTATGAATCCGGCCGCCAGACCGCCAAAAAAGATGCCAAAACCAAGATCCGGCTTGATTGCCGCTGGCAAAATGCCGACAAGTGGCCCGAGCATTCCAAAAACCAGACCCTTACGCATAACTACCGGATGGTGCTTGAAGACATAAAGTACCTCTTCGTCGTCGAACTGGTCTTCGAAATACTTATGATGGATCTTTTGGTCGTTTTGTTGTTTTGCCATGAGCATATTGTATCAGTTAATCGTCTTGGTCGCGTTTCGTGTTTTTGAGCCGTTTGAAGTGCTCGATTGAAGTTTCATTCCAGGGCTTGCGGGCGTATTCAAGCAGCGCCTGCCGTATAGTGTCACTACGCGACATGTAGTCACGCTTGGACAGCTCGTCGACCTGCCACAGTAATTCCTCGGGAATGGCCACGGTTATGGTTTTACTTTTTGCCCCCTGCGCAGCTTGCGCCCCATTTACCCTATGTGTTGAACTCATATCAAAATACTATCATATTACTGGTGGAGATACCCTATTTTACTAGTGAAACACTATCAATCTAACAGGTAGCCAAAATTCTTAGATGGTCAAACCCGATCAAGCCGGCTCAAACCAGAAAGCCTGAGCCTTACGATTGGTGTCCCCACCGCGACTCGAACGCAGATCTACTCCTTAGGAGAGAGTTGTTCTATCCATTGAACTATGGGGACATGTCTTCGTAGACGTGGACGTACTCGGATTTGTCGTAGTCGAACAACTCCGTGGCGTCAAAGAAATTGCCAACTTCGGCTTCCCCGCTCTGTTTGGAGTCTGAGGCGTGAACGATGTTGCGACCGGTGTCCATGGCCAGATCACCCCTGATGGAACCGGGAACGGCCTGGCGCGGGTTGGTAGCGCCAACGATTAAACGGACGGCGTCGACGCACTCGATGCCCTCGAAAGCCATCAATACTACCGGCGAGCTCTTCATAAATTGTTCAAGCCCGCGGTAGAATGACTTTTCGATGTGTTCGGCATAGTGAGTACGCAGCATTGTTTCGTTGAGACTGGCCATCTTGAGCCCGATGAGCTTAAGACCTTTTTGTTCGAGGCGGGTAATAATCTGGCCGACCAGTCCACGTTGTACGGCATCCGGCTTGGCGATGATGAGGGTTCGTTCCATTAGACTGCTGTTTCCTGTTTAGTTGTCCCTATTGTAACAGATGCCGGCGCGGGGGTGGTACAATTGGCTTATGCTATTTGCTAAAGCCAAAACCGAGTTTCTGGAATATATGGAGATCGAGCAGAACCGCTCGCAAAAAACGATTGCCAATTACGACCATTACCTGACCAGGTTGATCGATTTTGCCGGTGATATACAGATTGAGGACATTGACGCCGAATTGATTCGTAAATGGCGGCTGTGGCTCAACCGCTTAGGCACTAATACCAGTGACGAACTGGGTAAAACCACTCAAAACTACCATTTGATAGCGCTGAGAAGCTTCCTAAAGTACTGCGCCAAGCGTGATATACCCGCCTTAACAGCCGACAAGATCGAGCTGGCCCGGACGGTGCGCAAACAAGTTACCTTTTTGAACGAAGACGAACTAAAACGGGTGTTTGAGCAGCCGGACACCAGATCGTTGGCCGGCCTGCGCGACCGGGCCATCCTGGAGTTACTGTTCAGTTCGGGCCTGCGCGTTAGCGAGCTGGTCGGACTGGACCGTGATCATATCAACCTTAAGCGCCGGGAGTTCATGGTCCGTGGCAAAGGCCAAAAAGATCGCCCGATCTTTATTAGCGACGAGGCCGCCAGCTGGGTGGAGCGCTACCTGGAAAAACGCCAGGACAACGTAAAACCGCTATTCCTCAGATACAGCGGCACCAAAAAAGTCGATACTTCCGGCAATTTTCACCGCTTAACCGTTCGTAGCGTACAGCGAATCGTGGCCCAGGCCGCCCTGCTGGCTGGTATAACCAAACACGTCAGCCCGCATACGCTTAGGCATTCATTTGCCACGGACTTACTCATGAATGGCGCCGATATAAGGAGCGTTCAGGCCATGCTTGGCCACAGCAATATCGCTACCACACAGATTTACACGCATGTCACCGATCCGCATTTGCGGGCCGTGCATGAGAAGTTTCATCGGAGCGCTGAGTAGCTACGGAGTACAGTTGTTGGGACTTGATCCGGGGATAAGTTGTAGCTGTTTACAGATACCACTCATGGCGTCGATACCATAATCAGCGTGATCGTAGTTGTTCTTGGAAGGGATACGAGCCTGTACTCGACGCAGCACGTCCTGGGCTTTGCCTGTTGAGTCTACGAGTGTTTGGGCATTCCTGATTCGTATGCGCGCCCCGCCAGATCCATAGGCGGTAATGGTGACTCGTGATTTGCCATAAGCCATGGAGCGTAAATCAAGCAGGTAATTAAGCTGGTCCAGGCCGGAGATTCTAACATTGCAGTACCTTGGTTGGCTACCGGTGTTGCACTTACCGTCTATTATGGTGCCTCCGGCTGTACCGGTGTTGCCAGGCATCGAATATGATGGGTAGTTCGCGAACGCGGTCGCCGCGTTTCCAGCTCCTGGATTGGCATTAGGGTACAAAAAGGCCGTGTAGGTACTACTAATCATGTTATCCCTGGTTACCGATACGCTATTTAGCGGCGTTAAGCCAACTCGTAGCACGCTAGTGGTTGCTGGCCAGCTGGCTAGCGGGAAAAATGGATGGCTGGCGGCTGTAGCCGCAGGCACAAAAGTATTGCCCTCGCCTGAATCTTGCCAACTAATCACAAGGTCGTTGAAAGGCGCTGTGGTTCCGGGGCTATTGAAGTCTTCTCCGGTGATGATCATTGATTTTGACTGGCTAAAATCAATTGCTCCGAACTCAAGACTGGTTGGAGCCGGATCAATAAGCAGGCAGCTGTACTTAGCGGTGCCGGCTGAGTCCACCTTGGAATCGCTAAGATATTTTGTTGGGTCCGGAGGAGTTGACACTGGCGGTACCGGTAACGGATCACAGGCTGCTTTAGTGCCTGTGTAGCCAGCACTCAGCGCCTTAGCCGCGTCATTTATACCGGCTTCAGCGGCATAGTAAGCCTGGCTGCTTAGGTGTCGGTCCAGGGCACTGCGCTGTTCTTTGCGCATTAACTGCGCAAAGCCTAGAGTTATAAGGCTAAGGACGAGAACTAATACCATGGCAATCACCAAAGAAGCAAAACCCTGTTGATTACGACTTGACTTAACTCTCGGGCCATTCATAAGCATATTGTACATCATTCTATCCTATTCTTTACGCTTGTGCTTAATTGAGATACAGCGCAGAATTGGCTGCCCGTACCACCATTACAGATTGTTTTGCCGGCAACGGTGTTAACTAGATCACTATCACCATACGCCATCCATACGTCAACTGCGAATATACCGCTGCTGGCCGGATTTTCTACTATATTAAAGTTGGTTAATCGCATATGGCTTGGCACCATGTCATAGCCGTCACTATTTCCAGGGGTCCCTGCGGATTTACTGTCTGTAGCCACGGTAGCAGCCGACAGATCAAGCGGTTGACAACCGGATAGGTCTTTCATGGTATCGCGCCAAAGAACATGGTAAGTCTGTGTTTTGGCAACGTCGGTATCAGTTCCGAGCTCCCGGTTTAGAACATAGCTGTATCGAGTAGTGCCGATGCAGTACGCCGATACTTGCAGACTACCGGCGAATGTCTTGGAGCAGGCGGGGGCTGGTGAAGCGCCGACGCAGACCGGTAGATTGCCGCTAAATTGTATTGAAGACGTCAATTCGGCCATGATGGTTCGACTGCTGTTTTGCAGACTAGCCATGTTAACGCCTTTGGTGTACAGGCTACCGATTCTTATCATCATTACCGTGCACAGCAACAAAATAACCGACATGACGCTTAGAGAGATCATGAGTTCTACTATAGTGAAGCCTTGTTGGTTATTTTTTGTCATGTTAGCCTATCGCAACTTTCCCGTGATATCTTTTAGCAATTTCTGGGAGCTGTCCGAATCAAATTTATCACCAGACATTACTGTAACCGTTACTACGAACTTATTTTTTACCTCGGCTGCCGATGTCTTGGGTTGAATACTGGTAGTCTTGCCTCCGTCTTCACTAACTGTTTGCTGGGTGGCGTCACTGTCTTTTGCCGCTACGGCCTTGTCCGCGGTTGTGTATTCGTACAGGGAAACGGTTACTTTTTTATTGGTCGCCGCGTACTCGCAACTCGACGCTCTAAAGTCTTGTCCCTGTAAGGACGGCAGTTTGTTGTTTTTAGCAGCCCCCTGACCGACTGTGGCGATGGCAAGTTTTTCGGTCAGTAGGTCGCAGGCTTGCTTGTGAATAGTGCCGCTGGTTGGGGCAACTGGCGCCTTGAGTGGCTTAGTTTGATCAATTTTCTGCTTAGACACCGTTTTGTTGTCTGAAGATTGTTTATTGTTCGAGTGTCGCGTTAGGAAAATTGCTAAACCAAGGGCCAGTAGCATTGCTAAACCTAGAATTATGATCATTATTTTTTTTCGATTTGTCATATTATGGCCATACCCTATCATATCCCGCGCTATAATCAGGAGCCGCGTAACTAGGTTGCATTCGCCACAACTGAGAGTCCGTAAATAGCATCAGCCAAGCGTTGGCACCAACTGGTCCTCTGGCGTATATAGGATTGCCCACGGAGTCATACATAACGAGGTTGCCATCACCTGGCTGCATAATCAATTGAGTAGCGCTTGTGGCTCCAGTCGCGAAAGCTACGGAGCCGGCAATCGCGTCGGTGTATTCGACAAGGTTGCCGTTTGCCCACATGACCAGCAGGTTGCCGCAGGCAAAAGCGTTATTGTAGCAGCTAACGTTATAGGCTCTGAGGCCTCTGGCGGCGTTATCGTTATCGTCGCCGGTTATGTACATTCGATCGCCAGGAGCCATGCGGTCACTAACTGCCCAACCAGTAAGCACGGCGTTAGTGGCAGCTACGCCGTTCGAGTTGTTAATACTTAGCGTGGCCGTTTTTAAGCCGGCGTTACCTAGAGAGTTATTGGCGCCACCGCTTGGAGGGAAGAACTGAATGTTCACGGTACAGCTAGCGCCTCTTGCTAAGACCCTGCCCGCACAGCCGCTACCACTAGAAGTAATCTGGAAACTGTTCGCGTTTGGCCCAGTAATAGTAGTCGATGTAATGCTCAGAGATGAATCTGAGGTACCAGGGTTAGTGATCGTGAACGTTTGATTCTGCTTTGAGCCGGCAATGTTAAATAGATGCCAGGCCGGAGCATCAAATCTATCAGGCGAGATGATTGCCGGCGACGGTGCTCCAACTTCGGTAACGCCTGCCGGATTTCCACTACAGCCCGGGTC